>JBGPAT010000013.1:0-19228 GCA_041480885.1 Anaerolineae bacterium | reverse complement strand
AGTCGCTTTGAGCCTGTGCCTGCTTCCACTGGCCGTACTTATGCAAGTCTGCTTCAACCAGAATCAAGCACCCGGCCACCACCGCGGCGTCGTCCACCTGACCGATGATGGGCAGGAAGTCTGGCACCAGGTCGAACGGATTGAGCACGTAGATCAGCGTGAAAACGATGGCGGCGATGGTTGCATAGGGCACCTGACGATAGCTGCCTGACCGGTAGTCTTTGACGATGCTGGCCAGAAGCCGCCCGTCATCGATGAAACGTCGCAGGGGACCGCCGGTTCTGAATTTCTTCTGAATCTCATCGGACTTAACGACGACCTTCTCGACCTGCTCGTCGGTTACCTTGGAGGCGCCGTCTTTCACCATCTCTTCGCCGATCTTCTCGCCGGTCATGTTTGCTCCCTTCGGGCATCCTTGTAATTCCAGTGATCCCGTTCGCTGTGGAAATCCAGGACATTACAGCAGCTTACGAATGTGCTCCGTATGATCCCGTTCGTGCCACACCGTCCGGCGCAGTACCTTGCGCGGACTCCACAGTTCACCGTCGAGGCCAACGACCTGGTTCAGGGCCTCAAGCCGCGGCAGCAGATCTCGAAAATGTGCGCGGGTGGACTGCAATCGCTCTAAGGGATCGCTGACAAGGTCCGACTCTTTTTCAGGGAACGGGTGACCGATACGTTCCTGATACCACCATTCGGCGCCGCCAATGTGCCTGAGGATGCCGTTGATGTCCCAGCGTTCGCCCGCGGGCTTCCGGCACAGGGCATCCGGATTCAGGCCCTGGACGAGTCCCAACAAGTCGGCGCGGGTCCACTCCAGCAGCTTCAAGGCCTGCTCAATGTCGGTTGTCGTCAGCGGCTTCCAATCGTAACCAAAGAAAGATTCAACCATACCACGATTGCCAGGCTCGACGCGCTCGAAGTTCGCATCCACGAAATAGACGTCGAAGGTCTCCTCATGAATCAGCATGTGTTGGCTGCCGGCGCCGACCGAAGAGGCCTCATTGGCGAGCCATGACCCGCCATGCCGGCCGACCCAAAGCGCATAGTCGCGTGCAGCCCGCGGGAAATTCGCCAGTGCATCGGGGCCGTCCGTTCCGTAGGCAAAGCAACCCGGATGCTCGAGCGCCCAAGCGATCGAGCGACCATCATTATGGTTCTCAAGTCCCACACGGAAGGGCATTGCGTGGTCTCCTGAATGCTGGCGAAGTCTTCGCGACGCAAAGGGCGGACCGATGTCCGCCCCCGCTGATCAACCGTCCAAGAATGCCGGTTGCCGACTCATCCATACCGCGTCATGAACTTCTCGATGCGACGCAGGGCCTCCTCAATGTTCTCGTAGGTCGTGGCATAGCAGGCCCTCACGAAACCCTCCCCACCCGGGCCGAAGGAGTTGCCGGGAATTGCGGCCACACGCTCCTCTTCGAGGAGCTTGCGACAGAATGTTTCATCGTCCATCCCCGAGGCGGATATGTTCGGGAAGGCATAGAACGCGCCGCCCGGCTCGAAGGTCTTGAGGCCCAGCTTATTGAAGCCGTCCACGATCAGTCGGCGACGCCGGTTGTATTCTCCCAGCATCTTGAGGACGTACTCCTCGCCTACCGCCAACGCCTCGATGGCGGCGTCCTGGGCAGTGGTGGGCGCGGACATCACGGTGTACTGGTGGATGCGGACCATGCCCTTGATCAGGTCTGAGGGCCCGGCGGCATAGCCGATGCGCCAGCCCGTCATGGCGTAGTCCTTCGAGAAGCCTCCCAACAACAGCGTGCGCTGCCGGATGCTCTCGCCCAGCGCCGGGACACACACGTGGGGGATGTCGTACACCAGCCGGTCGTAGATCTCGTCGGAGATCAAGATCAGGTCATGCTCTTCAGCGATGCCGGCGATCTCCAACAAAACGTCGCGGCTGGCCACGGCGCCAGTGGGGTTGCTGGGATAGCCAACGAAAATGACTTTGGTACGCGGCGTGATGGCGCCGCGGATGAGGGCTGGATCCACCTGAAAGTTGTCTTCCATGCGCGTCGGGATCTCAACCGGCACGCCCCCTGCCATGATGACCTCGGGCTGGTAAGCCACGAAGCACGGCGTCGGAATGATCACTTCATCCCCGGGATCGAGGATGGCGGTCATCGCCAGATAGAGCGCCTCGGAGACGCCCACGGTGACCAGCACCTCCTGCGGGGGATCGTATTGCACCCCGTACAGACGCTTCAGGTTCGCGGCTATGCCCTGGCGCAGCTCAAGCCGGCCGAGATTGGACGTGTAGTGCGTCCGACCGCTCTGCAGCGAGCGCAGACCCGCCGCGAGAATCGGTTCGGGCGTGGTGAAATCGGGTTCACCGATCCCCAGCGAGATGACGTCGTCCATCGTGGCCGCGATATCGAAGAACTTGCGGATGCCAGAAGGCTTGAGACCGGCCACTCGCCTGGAAAGCCTGCCTGCTCCGACCCGTTCCTCGACGTGCGTCTGCACATGCGCCATGGAGCCTCCTAAATCGGCTGTATCTGCCATTCGTCGGGGATCTCGCGGTACGCGAGCTCAAAAGCCAGACCGTCCGCGGTTTTGATGCGGAAGCCCTTCTCGCCGGGTCCGCGCCAAGTCGCCAGGATCTCGGCGATCTCGAGCCGCCGGCCCTGCCAGGTCAATGCCAGAGGGCGCTCGGCATACTCTGAATCTGAACGGCACTCAACCAATTCCATCATAGGGCCTTCGCCCGCCACCTGCAAAACACGCACCAACAAGTTCTATTCTAGCGGTTCCAACTGAAAAGTGGTAGGGACTCGTTGTCACGGCCGGCGCAGACGGCTTGCATGACCGGGCTCAGGCGGCAGCGCCGATCAGGACGGTGCTGTGATCGCCGACGTTGAGGGACATGACCTCGCCGGCGCCGCCGCCCTGGACCTTGGCTTCGCAGCCGAGCACGGATCCTTTAAGGGCCACACCGGTCACCTCACAGTCGGCCTCGAGGATGCTGTTTTCGATCCGGGAATCAGTGATCCGGCAATTGGCGGCCACGGACACATACGGTCCGATCGTGGAGTGTTCGATCAGCGCGGTCTCATGGATGAAGACCGGCGGCTTGATCCTGACGCCTTTGCGGGGGGCAAATGTTTGCCCGGCCGCCTGCATCCGCTCGAGCAGAAAGCGGTTTGTTTCGAGGGTGGACTGGATGGTCCCGGTATCGAGCCAGGTCTCGATGTGCTGTGCGCGGAACAGGGCGCGGCGCTGAAGCATGATGTTGATTGCATCCGCCAAGAAGAACTCATTCTTGAGCTGCAGGTCGCGTCGCATCTGTTCTTCGATGGCGCTCATTAGATCTTCACTATTTCTGAAGTAGTAACAGCCAACCAGCGCAAGGTTGTTTTTCAGAGAACGCGGCTTCTCGACCAGGCGCTTGATCCAGCCTTCCTGATCGACTTCCGCGACACCGAACCGGCGCGGGTCGGGGACGGCTTTGACCCAGGCCACTCCGTCAGATCGTTCCCGGTCCAGGAATGCGAAGTCGGCCTCGATCAAGGTATCTGAGAAACACATGATCATGGGGCCGTTGAGATACTGCCGAGCCAGGTAGAGGGCGTGCGATTGCCCCTTCATTTCCGCCTGCACGACATAGCGCGCTTTGAGTTCCGGGTAATGCTCCGCGATGAATGGCGGGATCTGCT
This sequence comes from Anaerolineae bacterium, assembly GCA_041480885.1. GTDB lineage: Bacteria > Chloroflexota > Anaerolineae > Anaerolineales > Villigracilaceae > Fen-1038. The sequence continues at coordinate 15,566 of JBGPAT010000013.1, read as the reverse complement.
CCTCCCCCAGGTAGGGACCGAGGATGAATATGAACTCAGTGTTGTCAGGATCGGGCAGCGACCGGAACATATCCAGCAAGTAGTCCAGCGCCGTCCTGCCGCCCACGCCAACCAACGGCTTGGGCTTGCTCCATGTGTGGGGGCGCATGCGGGTACCCCAGCCAGCCATCGGCAGAACTACCTTCAAACTCTGGGACATGGCTCTATTCTACTGCCTCTCGCAGTGCCCCTTTTGGCAGGTTCGCTGAAGGCACTCGTCGCTTCAGACCACGGCGCCGTACCGCTCGCCAGCGCTCGTTACCACTCGCCGAATTGGGGCACCTGTGGGGCATGCCGTTGATCATTCAGCCGCGCGCGGTATTCCTCCAACCGGCGTCGATGTCCCGGCCAGACATCTGGGGGCAGAGCTCCGAGCGGAAAGAAGCGCGCTTCCGCCACCTCGCGGTCGCGCCGGGGCTTGAGGATGAAATCAGTGGAGATGAACAGAATGTTGTGATCACTCTTCCACTCGGTGAAGTTGGTATACGCGCCCAGCAATGAGACGTTCTTCAGCTCAGCGCCAACTTCCTCTAGGGCTTCGCGACGGGCGGCCTGCTCGAGGGTCTCCCCCTTTTTGACGCCACCACCGGGCATGAACCAGCCATCCATATAAGTCTGGCGCACCAGCAGGACTTCCCCGCCGCGGACCATCATCACACGCACGCCCAGCGTGAGCGGCCGCACGAAGAATAAGAAGACCTTGTAGAGCCGATAGATCAGACGCAGCATATTCTAGGTAGGAATGGCAGCCGCATACTAGGAGTACCCAAGGATGGGATGCACTTGATAGGGCTCTTCGAGGCGTCGGACCTCATCCTCGGTGAGACGTATCTCCAGCGCGGCAATGGATTGCTCCAGATGCTCGATGCGACTGGCACCCACAATCGGCGCGGTGACATAGGGCTTGCTGAGCACCCAGGCCAGTGCCAGCTGTGATCCGCTCACACCGCGTTCCCGGGCCACCTGCTGGACGCGCTCGGCAACGATGAAATCCTCGTCGCGGTAGTATAGCGACTGCCCGTAAGCATCCGTTTTGGCGCGCACCGTCCGGCCCCAGTCGCCCTTGCGGCGATCGCCCGCGAAGAAGCCGCGGGCCATGGGGCTCCACGGAATCATGGCGACGCCCTGGTCAACGCAGCACGGAATCATCTCACGCTCTTCCTCCCGGTAGATCAGGTTATAGTGATTCTGCATGGAAGCGAAGCGCGTCCAACCGTGCAGGTCGGCGACGTACTGCGCCTTCGTGAACTGCCAGGCAAACATGGAGGATGCCCCGATGTAGCGGGCTTTCCCCGCCTTGACCACATCGTGCAGTGCTTGCATGGTCTCCTCGATGGGGGTCTCGTAGTCCCAGCGATGGATCTGGTACAGATCCACGTAATTCATTCTCAACCGCCGCATGGAGCGGTCGATCGAATCCATGATGTGCTTGCGCGATAGGCCGCGGTCGTTCACCTCGTCGCTCATTGGATTGAAAACCTTGGTGGCGATCACCACGGACTCGCGCTGCACGCCCATGGCCTGCAGGAGGTTGCCAAGCACCTCTTCACTGGCGCCCAGTGAATAGACGTCCGCCGTGTCAAAGAAACTGATGCCGGCGTCGAGGGCGCGTTTGACAAAGGGTTTCGCTTCGCTCTCGTCGAGCACCCAGTCGCGCCACTTCTTCGAACCGTACGTCATCATCCCGAGGCAAAGACGCGATACCTTCATACCGGTGTTACCGAACTTGACATGGTCCATCGTAGACTCCTTCACCTGCTAGGGCCTGTTCACATTCGGGTGTGCATGATCGTTCGCTGGCATTAAGTGCGGGGATCATGAGTGCCAGCGGTTGAGGGTGACCGCTATCAGACGGCGCCTGCTAGATCACGGCCCTCAGATCACGGTGAGCTTGGCCAGGCTGGCAGCGAGCCGCTTGAGGCCGACGGATTCGAAGACCACATCCAGGATCTCGTCCTCATCCTGGATCCTGCTATCCAGGACAATGCCCTCACCCCACGTGGGATGCCGGACGCGCGTGCCCGCCCGATACGCGGCTCCTATCGGTGACGCAGGTGGAGGCGTGCGCGCAGAACCCTTCCACACGGCCTCTGTGGGGCGCCGGCCACCGCCCGATCTGGAGGACGAGCGGCCCACGAGCAGATTCTCGGCGATGTCGTCAAGGAAACGCGAAGGATAAGTCTCTTCGGCATAGCCGCGGCCGCCGCGCTGTATGGCACGCACAAGGTAGAGCCGGTCCTTGGCGCGCGTGATACCCACATAGAATAGACGCCGTTCCTCTTCCATTTCCTCGGGCTCATCAAACGAGCGGCTGTGCGGCAGGATGCCGTCGTCCAGGCCCGTGATAAAGACAGCGCCAAACTCCAGCCCTTTCGCGGCGTGCAGCGTGAGCAACGTGGGCGCATTGACATTGTCCTTGATCGTGTCCTGGTCGGCGACGAGAGCCACGTTTTCAAGGAACTCATCCAGCGTCCGCGTGGAATACTCAAGCGCCAGGCGGTGCAGTTCCTGCACGTTCTCCCAGCGGTCCTGCCCTTCCTCGGATTCATCGTCAATGTAGGCTTTGTAGTTCAGGTCACTGACAATGCGGTCGAAAAGGTCGGGCACCGCCAGGGCGGGCGCCGCCGCGATCCAGTTGGCCAGCGAGGCGCCGAAATCCGCCAGCGTGAGCACGCTGCGGCCGGCGAACTTATCCCAGTACGCAGAATCCGAACCTCGGGCGAGATCAACCACGACCAACCCGGGTGCGACTGCGCTCTGGCGGGCGACCGCGTGCAAGGTGGTCAGCGTCTTGTCCCCGATGCCGCGCGGCGGGATGTTGATGACTCGGTCGAGGCTGACTTCATCGGCGGGGTTATGGACGAGCCGCAGCAGTGAAATGATGTCCTTGACCTCGCGCCGCCCATAGAATCGCTGCGCGCCGACCAGCCGATACGGCAGACGCGCCTGCAGGAAGGCCTCTTCCAGGAGACGGGATTGCGCGTTGGTGCGGTACATCACCGCGCAGTCGCCCGGCTCGAAGTCGCGGCTGGCGACCAGCTGGGCGATACTATCCACCACAAAGGAAGCCTCGCTGTAGTCATCAGACGCTTCATAATAATAGACCTTCTCTCCAGCGCCCCGTTCCGTGAACAACTGCTTCCGACGCCGGTTCGAGGCGCGGTCGATCACACCCATGGCAGCATCCAGGATCGTCTGCCGCGAGCGGTAGTTTTGTTCAAGCAGGATCACCTGAGCGTCAGGGTAATCCTGCTCAAAGCGTTGGACGTTGCGCCAGTCCGCGCCGCGCCAGCGATAGATGGACTGGTCGGGGTCTCCCACTACGAACAGGTTGTGATGCACAGAGGCAAGCTGCTTGATAAGAGCGTATTGGGCCAGGTTCGTGTCCTGGAACTCGTCCACCAGCACGTGCTCAAGGCGCTGCGCGTATTTCTCCCGCACGGCCGGGTTCTCTTGGAGGACGCGGGCCGTATATACAAGCAGGTCATCAAAGTCCACAGCGTTGCTGGCAATCAGCCGCTTTTGATATTCCGCGTAAACACGCTTGACGACCTCATCGCGGTAGTTGGTTACCGGATACTCCGCGGCCGCGATCAGTTCATTCTTGGCATTGGAAATGGCCGCGTGCACACTGGCCGGCCGGTATAATTTCTCGCTCAGATTCAGATCGCGCAGGACGCCCTTGACGATGCGTTCCTGATCGTCGGCATCAAAGATGACATAGTTGGACTGGATCGGCAAGAGGTCTGCCTCACGCCGCAGGAGGCGGGCGCAGATCGAGTGGAAAGTCCCCAGTAGCATGCCCTGGGTCGCATCGGCGCCCAGCAATTTCTCGACGCGCGTCTCCATCTCGCGGGCGGCCTTGTTGGTGAACGTGACTGCCAAGATCCGATAGGGGCGAACACCTTCCCGAGCGATGAGATACGCCACGCGCTGTGTCAGCACGCGCGTCTTACCCGAGCCGGGGCCGGCCAGGACCAGAATCGGTCCGCTGCCGGCTGCCACCGCTTTTCGTTGTTGAGAGTTGAGTTGGTCGAGGAAGTCCATGTGGGAATAGCAGTTTTTTGGATTGGGCGGTGACGTGCGCCACCGCCCATTGCAAAAAACAAGACTTGCATCAGAGAGTTACAGTTGAGACGTGCAATTCGGGCAGCGCGTGGCCTTGAGCGGGATCGAGGAGAAGCAGAAGGGACAGTCCTTGGTGCTGGGCGCCGCGGCAGGCGCGGGTCTATGCAGCCTGTTGATGGCGCGGATCATCAGGAATATGACCAGGGCTACGATCACGAAGTCGATCACGTTCTTAATGAACAGTCCGTAGTTGAGCGTGGGTACGCCGGCTTTCTGGGCGTCTGCCAGAGAGGCAAATCCCTGACCGTTGAGCGACAGGAAGAGGTTGGAAAAGTCCACGCCGTGCAAGAGCAGACCGATCGGGGGCATGATGATATCGGTCACGAGCGACGAGATTATCTTGCCGAACGCGGCACCAATGATTACGGCCACGGCGAGATCCACCACATTGCCGCGCACGACAAAGTCTCTGAATTCTTTTAGCATTTCCGCTCCTTGTGCTGGGGGAGTCGACCTCGTGTGATTTTACCGTTCGGGGCAGGGACTGTCAACTTTCGATGATCATGACAATCACGGTCACATTGGGATGCACCCGCGACGGATAATTGTCAACAAGTTAGGCGCAGGCGGCCGCACGTCAAGCTGGCGCGGAATGAATACCCGAAACTCTTGTACCGCGCATCCAGTCAACAGCGCTACCATTGACATGCGGGGCCGGGGCGACCCCCAGCCCATCGGCACAAGACTTGCCGCCCAGCCAAACGTAACAATTGTCATGAGATTAAGGTGATTTAGCATATCACTTTGGCTCCACGCTCGCATCGCAGGGCGTCTTTCGTTGACCTGTGAGCCATATCACATATAATAAGATTCCACATCGCGGGGATTCCTGCTTCGATGGGTTTCCGGTATTGTCGTGACAGAGGATAATGGGCATGCCCGATTTGTTACTCGACGTGAAGGGGCTTGAGACAGAATTCAAAACTCAACAGGGATTAGTACATGCAGTCAACGGCGTCTCCTTTAATTTGAAAGAAGGCGAGACGCTGGGCGTGGTGGGGGAAAGCGGCTGCGGCAAGAGCGTGACGGTGCTGTCACTCATGCGCCTGATCGCGACACCGCCAGGAAAGATCGTGGCAGGACAGGCCTGGTTCATGAAACAGGACCTGCTTAAGATGACCAACGAAGAGATCCGCCACGTGCGGGGCGCGCAGATCAGCATGATCTTTCAAGATCCCATGACCTCACTGAACCCGGTATTGACCATTGGTCAGCAGCTCGAGGAGCCGCTGACCTTGCACTTAGGCATGAGCCACAATCAGGCACGCGAGCGGGCCGCCGCACTGCTGGCACTGGTGGGCATTCCGAAGGCCAAGGATCGCCTGCGAGATTATCCACACCAATTCTCCGGCGGCATGCGCCAACGCGTGATGATCGCGATGGCGCTTTCCTGTTCGCCGCAGCTGCTGATCGCGGACGAGCCGACCACGGCCCTGGATGTGACCATCCAGGCACAAATCATCGAGCTGGCAAAGCGCTTGCGCGACGAGCTGGGGATGGCCATCATCTGGATCACGCACGACCTCGGCGTGATCGCCGGCTTGGCGGACCGTGTCGCCGTTATGTACGGGGGCCTCATTATTGAGGAGGCGCCGGTGAAGGAACTGTATGCGAACCCGCGCCACCCGTACACCATTGGATTGATCGGAAGTCTGCCGCGCGTGGACGAGCAGAAGCACACGCGCCTGACCTCCATCGAAGGCCAGCCGCCAATCTTGTACGAAATTCCGACCTCCTGTCCGTTCTCGCCGCGGTGCACCTGGGCGGTGGAGCGCTGCTGGAAAGAAAAACCTGCCCTGACAGGCGTGGGTGCGGATCAGGAACATCGCATCGCATGCTGGGTGGATGTCAAGAACGGGAGAGAACGAAAGTGACGTCCAATCATGTGCTGATGCACGTCCAGAATCTGGTCAAACACTTTCCCATTTTCCAGGGCATCGTCATCCAAAAGCAAGTGGGCGCCGTGCGCGCGGTGGACGACGTCTCGTTCGATGTGCACAAGGGTGAAACCCTGGGGCTGGTGGGGGAGTCCGGCTGCGGCAAATCGACCACCGGCCGAACCATCTTGCAGCTTTATCGCCCCACGTCGGGGAGCGTGATATTCGGCGACGTGGACCTGGTGAAACTAAAAGGGGAATCCCTGCGCAAGATGCGCCGGAAGATGCAGATGATTTTCCAGGACCCGTACGCGAGCCTGAATCCGCGCATGACCGTGGGTGAGATCATTGGCGAGCCGCTCATCGTCCATCAGATTGCCGCGGGGAAAGAGGTTGAGGACCGCGTGCAGCATTTGCTCGAGGTGGTCGGCCTGAACCCGGCGTTCACCAATCGCTTCCCACACGAATTCTCGGGCGGTCAGCGCCAGCGCATCGGAGTGGCCCGGGCCCTGGCCCTGCAGCCATCGTTCATCGTTTGCGACGAGCCGATCTCCGCGCTGGACGTTTCCATCCAGGCGCAGGTGGTGAATCTGCTCGAGCAGCTCCAGGACGACTTCGACCTGACGTATCTGTTCATCGCCCACGACCTCTCCATGGTGCGTCACATCAGCGACCGTGTGGCAGTGATGTATCTGGGAGTGATCGTCGAGCTGGCGAGCCGCGACGAGATCTATCGCAGTCCGCTGCATCCGTACTCCCAGGCGCTGCTTTCCGCGGTGCCCATCCCTGACCCGTTCGCGGAAGAGAAGCGCAAGCGCGTGATCCTGCAAGGTGATGTGCCTTCACCGGTCAACCCTCCCTCGGGCTGCCGCTTCCGCACCCGTTGCCCGATCGCGAAAGAGATCTGCGCCGAGGCCCGCCCTGAGTTCATCGAGCACAAGCCCGCCCACTTTGCGGCCTGCCATTTTGCAGACACATTCGTATGAGAGATCCTTCCCGCGGCGCTGCCAGGCCTTCACACTTGGCCCTCGACAACATGCCTGCACGACAAAACCTTACTGCCACTTGCGGCTTTCAGGAGCGGGACGGTATGAGAAGTGAGTTTTCGGAAACCCTCTCGAAAGGAGGTGGTTGTCCTCGACTACAAAGCAGTTCGCGTCCGTTTCTTATGTCGCGCAAATGACAATACCTGAAACTTTGAGGAGAAGATCAAAATGCGTAAAACCTATTTCCTGTTGGCCATGCTGATCTCCATCAGCGTGCTGCTCTCGTCCTGCGGCCCCGCCGCAACGACTGAGGCACCCCCTCCGGCGGGCGCGCCAACGACAGCGCCTGTAGCTCCGACGGCGGCTCCCGCCGCACCCGCGGGCCCGAAGATCCTCTACACCAACAACGGCATCGGCGACACTCCAACGCTAGACCCGGCTGTGGCCGAGGATACGAGTTCCATCCAGATCATCGATGAGACCTTCATCGGTGTGACTCACCTGAATGAAGAAACGAACCTAACCGAACCAGGCATGGCCACCATATGGGAGGCCGTTACCAATACCGATGGCACGGAGACCGTGACCTTCCACCTGCGCACCGACGTACCGTGGGTACGCTGGAACGGCAAGGCGGTTGAGACCGTCAAGACCTGCGATGGCAAGGCTGATCGCATGGTGACTGCCAACGATTTCGCCTACGGGATCAATCGCAATCTGGATCCCAAGAACGCCTCGCCCTACGGCTATCTGCTGGGCATGGTGCTCAAGGGCGCATCTGACTTCAACAACGGCGTAACGACCGACTTTGCCACGGTAGGTGTGAAGGTAGTGGATGACAAGACTCTCGAGATGACCTTCATTTCGCCCGCCGTCTACAACGTGCAGATCGCCGGTTTGTGGGTCGCCCGACCGCAGCCCAAGTGGCTGATCGAGGGTGATTGCGATGGCGCCGTGACGGCGCGCGGTGAGCGCTGGACCGAGCCGGGTTTCTTCCAGAGCTACGGTCCGTGGACCATGTCCGAATGGGTGCACGACTCGACGATGACCATCGTCAAGAATCCGTTCTGGCCGGCCACCGCGGAGATCCCGACACCCAAGATTGACGAAGTGCATTTCACTATGCTGGATGAGAGCGCGGCGATGTCGGAATACGAAGCCGGCAATGAGGACGTTGTACCCCCCCCGCTAGCCGACATGGATCGCATTAAAGCCGACCCGACGCTCTCGAAAGAACTGACAATCGGTTCCGGGAGCTGCACCTACTACTATGGCTTCAACACCCAGGCCCCGGTCGTGAGCGACCAGCGCGTGCGCCTGGCGCTGTCTGAAGCGGTTGACCGCCAATCCCTGATCGACAACGTAACCAAGGGCCAGCAGATCCCCGCGCAGTGGTTTACGCTGCCCGGCCTGGCCGGCTCCCCGACGCTCAAGGATCACCCCGATCTGGGCGTAAAGTTCGATGTGGCGGATGCCAAGAAGCAGCTGCAGTCCTACCTGGATGAAAACAAGACGACAGCTGACAAACTGGACCTGACCCTGATGTTCAACACCTCGTCCGGCCATCAAAAGATCGCCGAAGCGATCCAGCAGATGTGGAAGGACAACCTGGGCCTGAACGTCAAGGTCGTCAACCAGGAGTGGAAGGTGTATCTGGTAACGACCAAGGGCAAGGACACGCCGCAGATCTTCCGAATGGGCTGGTGCCTTGACTACCCAGATGCCAACAACTTCGATCGCGAGGTCTTTTCAGTAAACGGTTCACAGAACCCGGCCGATCCGAAGACGGGCCTGCCCGTTGGCGGCATCAACTGGAAGAACGACGCGTACGAGGCATTAGTCAAGCAGGCTGCCACGGAGAAAGACCCCGTCAAGCGCGTGGAACTGTACGCGCAAGCTGAGACAATCCTGGTCAAGACCGACGCGGCCATCATTCCCATCTACTGGTACACGAGGCTGCAGATGACGAAGCCCTACGTCACGCGCACGTACTCGACGACCACCCGGGAGTACTACGAAAAGTGGGACATCGCGTCTCACTAAGAATCAAGAATGGCAAGCAAGAGAGGGGAGCCCTGCTCCCCTCTCTTTAGCCACAGTCTACGAATGTCATAAGTAGGACGAGCAGGCAGCTTCTTCGCAGGAGAGGTCCTTATGGGCCGTTTCATTGTTCGCAGATTGCTCTATATGCTGGTGGTTGTGCTGGCTGTTTCCATGATCACTTTCGGCCTCATGCATGCCGTGCCCGGCGGACCCTTCACCCGCGAGAAAGCTCTACCCGCGGAGACCATCAAGATCCTGAGTGAGCGGTACCACCTGGATGATCCGTTGTGGAAGCAATATCTCGACTACATATACAGCACGATGATCCCGCATTTCACCACCACGCCTCCGTCCAACTCGCTGCAGGACGACTTCATGGTGAACGCGAAAATCGGCCCGCTGTGGATCCGCTGGATGAATTTCGGACCATCCTTCACCTCCCGCAGCCGGACGGTCAACGACATCTTCCGCGCCAATCTGCCGATCTCCGCCCAGCTTGGAACCATGGCATTGGCCGTCGGCCTGATCGTCGGCATGCCCCTCGGCATTATGGCGGCGCTGAAGCAAAACACCGCCCTTGATTATTTTGGCATGGGGGTGGCCATCTTCGGCGTTTCCGTGCCCGTCATCGTCCTGGGACCGATATTCGTCTGGATCTTTGGAGTCACCTTGAAAGTGCTGCCGCCCACGGGGTGGGGAGCCCAACCTCCCTACTTCCTGGGCTTCCTGCCCACCCACATCGGATGGGACTACTTCAGGTATGCAATCATGCCGTCCATCGCCCTGGGCCTGGGTTCGTCGGCCATCATTGCCCGGCTGACGCGCGCCAGCCTGCTTCAGACCGTGCGCGAGGACTATATCCGCACGGCGCGCGCCAAAGGCCTGCCGGAGCGCACGATCATCACGCGGCACGCGCTCAAGAATTCGCTGATCCCGGTCGTGACCATCCTGGGTCCGCTCTTCGCCGCCCTGGTCACGGGGACATTTGTGACCGAGCTGATCTTCGGTATTCCCGGCATGGGCAGATATTTCGTCACGAGTATCACCAACCGCGACTATCCCGTGATCATGGGTACGATCCTGCTGTACGCCGTATTCCTGGTGATCGCCAATCTGCTAGTTGATCTTACCTACGCGTATCTCGACCCGCGCATCCGCTACGACTAGAAATTCGGTGCTCGGGACCACAAGGAGAACACATGGCGCAGACAACCATAGCTCAGCCATTTGGCGGAGGGAGTATCCCGCTCACGCAGAAACGCGAAAGCCTTCTGCAGGACGCCGTCAGGCGCCTGATGCGCAACCGCGCGGCCGTGATGGGCGCCACGATCATCCTGATCCTCGTCCTGGCCGCGATTTTTGCGCCCCTGATCGCAATCCGTCCCTTCGCTGACCAGGTGCTGGTCGACCAGAACAAGGTCCCCCAGTGGATCATCAACGTCTTCCCGTCGATCAAGGGCTATGCCAAGCTCTCTCCCAATTACCCGCTGGGGGCGGACTATGTCGGCCGCGATCTATTCAGCCGCATTGTATACGGCTCGCGCGTCTCACTGTCGGTGGCGTTCATCGGGCCACTGATCAGCTTGATTGTCGGCGTGATCTACGGCAGCATCTCAGGGTACTTCGGCGGGCGTGTGGACAACATCATGATGCGCATCGTGGACGTCCTGTACGCCTTTCCCAGTCTGCTCTTCATCATCCTGCTGATGGCCTTCTTCCGCGGCTCCGCGGGGCACTTCCAACCGGGCACAATTCCTTACGCCCTCAACCAGGTGGATGCCAAATTCGGCGGCATGCTCTTCATCTTTGTGGGCATTGGGCTGACGGCCTGGGAAACGATGGCGCGCCTGACGCGCGGGCAGGTATTGTCCATACGCGAGAAGGAATTCATCGAGGCGGCTCACACCATCGGCGCCGGCAATATGCGGATCATGTTCCGCCATATCCTGCCCAACATCCTCGGACCGCTCATCGTGAACGAGACGCTGGCAATCCCGGGCTATATCGGCACAGAGGCCTTCCTCTCCTTCATTGGACTCGGCGTTAATCCGCCCACACCCTCCTGGGGCGCGATGATCTCAGACGGGGCCGGAGTGATCCGCACTTATCCCAACCAGGCCATCTTTCCAGCTCTAGCGCTGGCCATCACCATGTTCGCTTTCAATTTCCTGGGCGACGGCCTGCGCGACGCGTTCGACCCTCGCCTGCGCGGCACTCAATAGGCAGGTCCTTCACTCCTTTGGATTTGGTTGGGTTTCGACAGCCAGACAGGATTCGGATGGCCCCACGGGCACCGAATCCTGTTTTTTGTTGTCCGCTAGCGGTGGAAGCCGCGTCTGGCGCGGACCTAGCGAGGCGAGTCGCGGACCGCCAAGCGTGATTTCAGGATCGCCAAGATCCTCCCGGCAATCCCCACGTCGCTGGCGGGGCATCACCAGTGATTTGGTTCCACCTTGGTGGACTCGGGTATAATCCCATCCACTATTAACTCAGCTTCCAGCCTTTATTGATGGGGGATCGAATCCAGCAGAGCAGACGAAAGGAGGTTGCGTCTCACCCGCAAAGCTCTCCAAGTACTTCCCTTGTTTGACAACCATATACAATCCTGCATTTTCTGGAGGAGAAATAGACGATGTACCAAAAACGCTTGATGTTGGTTATCGGCTTGCTGGCGGCGTTCAGCATGATCTTGAGTGCCTGCGGACCAACCGCCACGTCAGCACCGGTCGTGAATACCCAGGCGCCGCCGGCGCCGGGAGCGACCGCAGCTCCGACCGCGGTCCCGCCCACCACGCGTCACGGTGGCTGGCTGGATGAGATCGACTTTTCCGTCGTCGCCAGCGACTCTGTAATTTCGCAGGTGCAGGCGGGCGCGGTCGACGTGTATAGCTACGGCCTCGCCTCTTCCGACTTCCCGGCCATCAAGTCCTCGGGCTTGAAGTACGATTCCTACTACGGAGCAAGCTACTCGCTCCAGTTGAATTCGGCCAAGCCGAAGGATTCCACGAAGCTCAACCCCTTCACGGATGCCAAGATCCGTGAGGCTATGAACTGGCTGGTCGACCGGAACTATATCAACCAGGAAATCTACGGCGGCGGCTCTCTGCCGAAGCTAGCAGTCATCGCCACCGATCTCGTAGAATACAGCGACCTGGTCGACGTGATCCGGGGCCTGGAAACCAAATACGGCTACAACTTGGACAAGGCCAAGGCGGTCATCTCTACCGAAATGACCGCCTTGGGCGCCACGCAGGGCCCGGATGGCAAGTGGCAGTACAACGGCAGCCCGGTCACGCTGATCTTCATAATCCGCCCGGATGGCGACGGCACGCGCAAGCCGCTTGGCGATTACGTCGCGAACCAACTCGAGAGCGTCGGCTTCACTGTCGACCGCCAGTACAAGAAATCTTCGGAGGCGTTTCCGATCGTCTACGACACGGATGCCACACTGGGCGGATGGCAGTTGTACACTGCCCAGTGGGGTGCTCCCGGTCTGACGCGCGACGAGAGGAGCCAGTTCCAGCAGATGTACGCGCCGGATAGCCAGCAGGGCACCCAACCCTTCCTATCGCACACGGACGTCGACCCGGCATTCCAAAAACTGGCCGATGACCTGGCGAACGGCCAATACAAGTCCGCGCAAGAGCGGCACGACATGATGGCCCAAGCCTTGCCAATGTCCTTGCAGGACTCGCTGCAAGTCTGGCTGATCGACGGTTTGAGCTACTCGGTATACAAGCCGAATGTGCAGGTCACGAACGACATTGGCGCCGGCATTGAGGCTTCCCCGATGAACCCCTTCAACATGCGCTTCACCGACAAGGAAGGCGGCCAGCTCAAGATCGGTTCTAATGACCTGTTCTCCACGCCGTGGAATCCGGTTGCCGGCAGCAATGACACCTGGGATGCAAGCGTCATGCGCTATACGACCATGGGCAGTGACTACGCGGCCCAGGGCGGAATCGTTGGCGACCCGTTCACCGGCCTTGCTTGGCCGCAGCGCATTGCCACGGCCGAGGTCACCGCACAGACGGGCCTGCCGATCGTGAAGAACAGCGACTGGGTCACATTGAAGACGGCCGACTCGATCCCGGTGCCTCCAGATGCGTGGGTGGATTGGGACGCCAAGGCCCAGAAGTTCATCACGGTTGGCGAGAAATTCCCGAGCGGCACGACGGCCAAGATCAAGAGTGTCGTGACGTATCCGGCCGACCTGTTCACGACCGTGAAGTGGCACGATGGCAGCCCACTCTCAGTGGCTGACTTCATCATGCCCACCATTGAATTCATGGATCGCGCCAAGAAGGACAGCCCAATCTACGACGAGCAGGCAGTTCCGTACTACACCGCCTCCAGCCAGGTTTTCAAGGGCTTCCGAATCACCTCGACGAACCCGCTGACGATCGAGTCCTATAGTGACTCCTACTATGGCGACGCCGAGCTGGATGTGATCGGCGGCTGGCCGAACTCGGCCTACGGTCTCCAAGGCGAGAACGGCTGGGACATGCTCGCAGTCTCGAACATGGCGGAGGCCGCTGGCGAACTAGCCTACTCCGCTGACAAGGCGGATGCCAATAAAGTCGAGCAGACAAGCTGGGTGGGCGGCCCAAGCCTGGACATCCTCTCGAAGGATCTGGACAAGGCCATCAGCGAGTCGTACATCCCGTACGCTCCGACCATGAGCCAGTACATTACGCCCGCGGATGCCCTGGCCCGCTATGACAACTTGAAGAAGTGGCATGCAGACCACGGTCATTTCTGGGTCGGCACGGGTCCATACTACCTTGATAGGGCGTATCAGACGGAGAAGAGCGCGGTACTCAAGAACTATGCCGACTTCCCGGATTTGGCGAACCGGTGGGCCAGCTTCAGCGCCCCCAAAATGGCAGCGGCTCAGCTTGACGGGCCTGCGCAGGTCAAGGCTGGCGATACGGCAACGTTTGACATCAGCGTGACGTTCAACGGCAATCCATACCTGCAGTCCGACGTGAAACAGGTGAAGTACCTTGTATACGACTCGACGAACGCCGTGGTCACCTCCGGCGCCGCGACCGCCGTGGCCGACGGTCACTGGCAGGTCATGCTCGGTCCGGATGTGACTTCGAAGTTTACGGCCGGTTCATATAAGCTGGAAGTGGCCGTAGTGCCGATTCCGGTCGCGGTCGCGGCCTTCACTTCGATAGACTTTGTAGCAGTACCATAAAAAGCCACGTCGTCGCGATGTCCCATCAGTAACGGTTTGGGGGCAGGGGAATAGTCGAAAGGCTGCTTGCCCTGCCCCCAACTCTATATTTTCCCGTCCCAAAACCATGACCGGGAAACCCAAGCACTTGGCATCGTCATCCCAGTGTGCCGCGCCGTATCGAGTGATCCAAGATGGACTCTCAGATTTGCTTGTTTCGGCTCATCGCGATTTCGGGTATGCGACGGCGTTTTGGGATGCCCAGCGAAACCGCCCAGCTCGAAACTCGATGTCCTCTCACCAACCACCGGTCTACTGAACTTCAGTGAGGTGTGATCATGTCCGTGGCAGCCGCCCAGCCCGAAGCCACCCCCCAAATCGAACAGAAGAGGCTTGCAAACAGCACCTGGGTGCGTGTGATCCGTTACAGCGCCGTGAGGCTGCTGACACTATTCGTCACCGTCGTCATCGGCATCTTCTTGACGATCGTTATCGCGAACATGGGCGGCCACGTGGACGAGATTATGAGAGGGGAGATTCGCGACCGGATCAACCAGCAGTTTGCCCGGAATCCCGCCATGCAGAAGATGGCTCCAGAGGAGCGCAAGCAACTGCTCGATCAGAGCATCACACTGGAAGAGCATCGGGTGGGACTGGACCAGCCAATCGCCGTCCGAAATGCAACGTTTCTGGTCAACGCGCTCACTCTCAACCTGGGTCGTGCCATCAACATGACCAGCGACAGCGGCTCCAAAGAGGTGCGCCTGATTATCCTGGGGCGCCTGCCTGCCACCCTGCTGTTGATGGGGACTTCTGAACTCTTCCTGTTCTTCTCCAGCGTGCTGCTGGCGCTCTCGCTATCGCGCCGCTATGGCGGCTGGTGGGACAAGCTGACCATCACGCTGTCGCCGACCTCGGCGGCACCGCCGTGGTTCTACGGCATCTTTTTCATCCTGATTTTCGCGGCGGTGTTGCACATCCTACCGTTCGGCGGAATGACCGATTCGCCGCCGCCGTCGAACCCGGTAGACTATGCGCTCAATGTTCTAAAGCATCTGATCCTGCCCGCCTCCGCGCTCATCATCAGTTCCCTGTTTCTGAGCATCTACAACTGGCGTACTTTCTTCCTGATCTATTCGAGTGAGGATTACGTGGAGATGGCCAAGGCCAAAGGCCTGCCGGCGCGCGATGTGGAACGCAGGTACATCCTGCGCCCAACCCTGCCGACGATTATTACGAACTTTGCGCTGACGTTGATCAGCGTGGTAGGCGGCGCCATTATCACGGAAACGGTTTTCTTGTGGCCCGGGT
>JBGPAT010000012.1:0-20108 GCA_041480885.1 Anaerolineae bacterium | reverse complement strand
CTTGCGCCGGACAATGATTGGCGGCAACTCTCCAGTATCCTCCGGCGGCGCGGCCGGCTGAGCCACTTCGGCCGCCGACTGCCCATCACCGCGACCGCGGTAGTGTCGGCCTTTGTACCGGTCAATTTGCTGGCGGAGTTTGTCGACAGCGACGTCGAAGGCGGCCAAGGCCTCCGCGGCGCGTTCCTCCGTCCGCAGCGTCAGACCCTTGCCCCTGACCGTGATCTGGGCGACATTTCTGTCGTGCACACTGCGCGCCGACTGGTGGTGCGTCAGCTCCACATCTACTTCCTCAATGGCGGGCAAGTAGTGATCAAGTTTACCGGCCCTTTCCTCAACGTGCGATTTCATGTCTCCGGTCAAGTGAATATTTCTAACTTGCACGCTCACTTGTGTGGTCACCTGGCCTCCTTGTTCGTCTGTGGCTCGACTGGTTCTCTAAGCGTAGCCACTCCGCACCGCCCTAGCCACCGTCAGTGCGAAAACGTCCTGCGCGCCCGCTGCATACAGTGCATCGGCGCAGGACGAGAGGGTTGAACCCGTTGTTGCAACATCGTCGATGAGCAAAATGCGACGATTACGTACCCGGTTCCTGTTCGCTTCGAACGCGCCCTGGACGTTTTTCCCCCTTTCCGTTCTAGTCAGGCCCACCTGCGAGACGGTTTCACGCACACGTGTCAGGCTACTGCGACCGTATTCGGTTCCAATCGCCATGGCAAGTGGCCAGGCGATGACTGCAGCCTGATTGTAACCTCGTTCTTCCAGCCTCTTCCGTCCGAGAGGCACCGCGAGGACGAGGTCAATGGGCCAGTGCAGCCGGGCCACGAATTGCGACAAATGGGGAGTTAGCGCTTCCCCCAGCCCGATGTCCCGGCGATACTTGAGACGGAGCAAGGCGTTACGGACAGGGCCCTCAAATGCCGACCATGAACGAAGGGCACGGAAACTGGGACGCCTCCTCTGGCACTCACTGCACAGCGCGCCGGCTGAACGGAGCGGCTCGCCGCAGATTTCGCACATGGGCGAATCCTGTGGCGCAATGCTGCGCTGGCACTTTGGACACCATCGAAAGCCAGGCTCGTCACATCCGGCACAGACCGGGGGCAGCACCAGGTCCAAGCCGGCCCACAAAAGATGATAGAGGCGGTATGACACGGACATGCGCTGACCAGTCTCAGTCTCACTTGGGACGCGGCCTCTGCGGTCAATTGCCGCTGTTCGAGGGATCGAATACCAAATCAGTCCACCACCAAGCCGACGATCGCGATCAGGAGTGGAGAAGTGGGAGGTCGGCTCCGGCGCCCACGATTCTGCGCTTTGGAATTGACTCGGGCGATTCTATGCGGGGATTATACGGGAAGAATGGCAAATTCATGTTCGCAACAAAAAAGCAGGACTTTGCTTATTCAGCAGAGTCCTGCCTCCCCCAGTCGATCTTCGTTTGCTTAAATGGACGAAAGGCTGTTACTGATGGTGCTGAAGGTGCCGCCGATGACCGGGGCGAGGAACTGCAGAGCCGCGATAACAACGATGGCAACCAAAACGAGGATCAACGCATATTCGACCAAACCCTGGCCCTTTTCCTTGCGAGCGAATAACATGGTGGTATTCTCCTTTCTTTACGATTTCTGTCCAACCCGATCTTACGTTAGCAGTGTACGTCCTTCTAAGCGGAATATCCAGTATTGCACCTAACACTTATGTTAGCCTAACAGGAGTGAAAGCAGCACCCCCGGCGTGGATTCCAGTTGCATTTGCCGTGTGACGCGGGCAGCCCGGGTAGCAACCAAGATGAGACGATCCCCCATTCTGTTTCTGGGCTCGTTTCCCGCGTTTGGAGCCATCCTTGCTTCCAAACGGCACTAGATTCGGCCGATCGCGCTATTCGAATCTCAACCGATCAACGGCAGCGGGGAAACCTGGCACGTCCGGGAGTCTCAGGGTGCCTGATGGGGGTCGAACCCACAACATCGTGATCCACAGTCACGCGCTCTGCCATTGAGCTACAGGCACCACGCCACAAACGGGCGGATTATATCACCGGGCTTCGCGGGCTTCAAGCAAAGCCCTTATTGCCTCGACGGCGACGGATCGCTCTGTCGTCTGCTGCCTGCCGCTCCGCATGTCCTTGATCGTCACGCGTCCGGTGCTGATCTCGTCCGGTCCAAGTATCAGTACGAGTCGGGCATTGATCTTGTCCGCATACTTGAATTGGTGCGCCAGCTTGTCGTTTTCGGTATAGGCGACTACGTTTAGTCCGGCCCGACGAAGCTCGGCGGCGATCTCGAGGGACGCCGGCAATCTCTCCCGATCAAACACGGTAACCAGGAGCGCCGCAGGATACGTAGGCAACTTGGAGGGAAGCAGACCGTACCTTTCCAGCAGCAACGTCATTACCACATCGCCCATGGCAAAGCCGACGGCAGGCAGCGGAGCACCGCCGACATCTGCGAGCAGATTATCGTAGCGGCCTCCTCCGAGGATCGAGCGCTTGATTTCGCCGCCGATCTCCCACGCCTCAAAGACTGTGCTGGTGTAGTACAGGAGACCGCGCATGACCGAGGCGTCAAAGTGCACGTAACTTGCCAACCCCAGCGCCTCGACAGCGAGAAACAGTCTGCGGAGTTGGTCGGATTTCTTCCACAGATCACGATCCTGCAGGGTTGATTCGAAACTAGCCTGCTGTGAAGCGGACAGGCCGATTGTCCGACCCTCGGCTCGCCAGGCGTCAGGCTCCATCTTCGCGCGCCTATCCACCCACGCCCTGAGCGCTGGGCGCGCCTTCTGATCAATGCCCAGTGTGTCGAACACTGATTCCATGAGAGGTCGATTCCCCACAAGGATCTGTACTTGCGTCGGCTGCAAACCAACGCGCTGCAAGAACGCCGCAAGCACCGCCACAATTTCGGCGTCAGCCTCCGGTGAGTCTGCGCCCAGAAGATCCAAGTTCCATTGGAAGAATTCTCGCGTCCGGCCCCGCTGAGGCCGCTCATAGCGCCAGAATGGACCAAAGGACCACCACCGAAGTGGAAAAGCCAGCTGACCCTGCCTTTGCGCGATCATGCGTGCCAAGCTTGGGGTGAGCTCCGGCCGCAGCGCGATCTGGTCGCCTCCCCGATCGGTAAAGACGTACGACTGGTCCTTTACAAGCTCCTCACCGGACTTTGCGGCGTAAAGGGCCAGGCCTTCCAGAATTGGGGCTTCGTATTCCTGATAGCCAAAGGATTCTGCGACCACGCGGACCGTGTCATACAGCCAGCGGCGGATTGCCATTTGCTCAGGATAGAAGTCGCGTGTGCCTTTAACAGGCGGGATGACCCGTTTCACTAGCTCACTTCCCCAGGTGAAGTGACGGGATTTTAGCATAGTTCGGCGGGCCAAACGCGATGAGACCGGGACCGAATCAGGGCAGAACGCCCGCGGCGGGCATCCTGCAAAACATTGATGGTAATCTCCGAGGGCTGCAGGCATGACCTCCTCCCGCGAAGACTGGGCAACCACTCAGTGCCCGGGGCATGCTAGAGTCGATGCTCAGCCAAGCCGGAATATCCCTTGCTTACAGGAAGCTCAAAGAGCCCGGTTGCCTACTGCGACGTGCACCAACCGCTACATTGTTGGGCCCTGAATTAGGCACTCAAGGACCGCCGCAATCCAGGATCGTGCTGTTTCTATTCCGCTGTGGTATATTACGGCCAATCTATCGGCGAGGTAGGCATGGAGATCAATTACCAAGAGACTGCCAAAGACCTGTTGGCGCGGATCGACATCCACCAGAAGTACGGTGCACGGGACATCGACCAATGGACCACGGAGATACTCCAGCCGAGACCGGGCATGAAGATCCTGGATATAGGCTGCGGCGCAGGGAAGCAGTGCTTCTTGTACAGTGACTTCACCCAGCAACGAGCCTCGATAGTAGGCGGCGACTTCTCTGCAGAATTGCTGGATCGAGCGCGGGCAGAAAATGCCCGGCGGATCGACAACGTCACCTTCCAGTTTCTCGACTTCAATCAAAGATTCGGTTTTGAAGACTCCACCTTTGACGTGGTCTCCAGCGCCTTTGCCATCTACTATGCCGCCAATCTCGCTTTCACATTTGGGGAGGCCCATCGCGTTCTAAAGACCGGGGGACGGCTGTTTGTCACGGGACCCCTGCCCGAGAACAAGAGCATGTTTTACGATATTATCCAAGAGGCCTCCGGAAAGCCCATCCCACGCATGCCTGGATCATCGCGCTTCAAGGGCGATATCCTTCAGACGATCAAGGGTCTTTTCGGCGCGACCGAGCTGCTGGTTTTCGAGAACCCCATCACGTTTCCGGATGTGGAGCCCTTCATGATCTATGTGCGGGCTTCGTTGTCCGAGGACCGGAAGCTTTGGAAATCGATGTTTGATGGCACTGAAGAATATGAAGCCCTGATCAAGTCCATTGAGAATGTCGCCCTAGGGCGACTTCACCGCGATGGCAAGTTGGTCATGACCAAGGTCGTCGGCGGAATTCTGGCCGCAAAGTGACCGGCCGCACCGGAACGTGGAGCCAATCGACAAGAGTGTCTCGCATGCCCCCAGCGGTCTCACTTGAGGCGGCTCAGGCCTGAAGTCATGATTTTCTACGGCAAGCGAGTCCTGTTCTTGGGTGCGCACCCCGACGACATTGAGTTGGGGTGTGGCGCGATCATTCATCACATCGCTCCGATCTGCGACGTATTCTGCATTACGCTCTCAGACAACCAGAAGAACCCCCTGCTCACAAATGTAGTCGACGAGCAGTACCGCAGCATGGCTATCCTGGGCGTGCCCAAGGCGAGGGCGCGGTATGGTCCCTTCACAACCCGGGTCTTTCCCGAGGCGCGTCAAGAGATCCTTGAATATTTCCTGGAGTTACGCGGTGAGCTGCAGCCTGAGATTATCTTTGTCCACAGCAATCAAGACGTCCATCAAGACCATCTCACGATGACTAACGAGGCGCTGCGAGCATTTCGCGGCATCACGGTTCTGGGCTTCGACGTGGTGCGATCCTCACACGGCTTCTTCCCGCACTTCCTCGTGGAAGTCACCGAGGTGGACGTTGTCGCCAAGATCCAAGCCTTATCGCAGTACGAGACCTACCGCGACAAGTACTATTTCAACGCAGATCTCACGCGCGCCATCATGGTGCGTCACGGAGCTCTTGCCGAGCGACCATTCGCCGAGGGCTTTGACATTCTGCGGATTGTCGGCAACTTCGAAGTCTGCGGATGACTGGCGAAACCCCGTGAAGTTCTCGACGCTCTATCTGGAACTGGTTGACAGCACCGAGATGATTCGCGCGCTGCTGGCGGGCATCACACAAGAAGATGCCGTAGTCAAACCCAATCCCGAGTCCTGGTCCATACTCGAAACCCTATGTCATCTCTGGGATGAGGAACGCGAGGACTTCCGCGAACACCTGGATTTCCTTTTGCATCGGCGCGACGGGATCTGGCATCCGATCGACCCGGAAGGTTGGGTGTCTGCCAGAAAATACAACCAACAGAATTTCAGAGAAATGCGGGAGCGGTTCCTTTCCGAACGTAGCAAATCGTTGGACTGGCTGAAGGGCCTGGAAGGCGCGGACTGGGAGGCCGCTTACATTTCTGGCTTCGGCAAGGTCAGCGCGGGCGATATGTTTGCCTCGTGGGTTGCGCATGATAATCTTGCGCTCAGGCAACTGATTGAACTGCGCCGCGCAAGGCTGCAAGGAATTGCACAACCTTACAACCTAGCGTACGCCGGCGATTGGTGACTGGCACCAGACTGGCCCGCTCCTGACAACGGAAACCGGAGGAGGATGCCTCCGGTTCTTTGTTCAGTTCGATTTCGGCGGGCGTACCTAATCCCTCGGCATGCCCAACTGGAGCTTGCCGTCTACCACTCTGACAGGATAAGCCGGTATGTCCACGACGGCGGGCATCTGTATGACCTTGCCTGTGCGTACGTCGAATTGAGCCCCATGTCGTGGACACGTGACGTTGTATCCCTCTAAATCCCCGTCCCCAACGGGACCGTCGTCGTGCGAACAGACATCCGCGATTGAGAAGTACTGCCCGGCGACATTGAAGATGACAATCGGCTTTCCCTCTATTTCGACAAACAACCTTTCGCCGACAGGCAGGTCCGCCACGGGCGCAATGTCCAGGTACTCGACTTTGGATTCGTCAAGAGTAGCGTAGTTGTACATTGATAGTCCCAGTTCTCCCGTTGCTGCGGTGTTCTCAAGACCCCACCCGGATCGCGACGGCATCGGCTATTCTACAAGCTCGTCGGTCGCCTCCCCGAGGCCGTAGACGCCTGCCTTGAGCACCTTCAGCGACAGCAGCGCGCACTTTAGCCGTACGGGCCCGAGTTCAATGCCGAGCAGATCGAGAATATGCTCTTTCTTAAGTGACTTCACCTCATCTAGCGTCTTTCCAACTACGGACTCCACCAGCAGGTCGGCGGAGGCCTGCGAAATCGCGCAACCGTGCCCGTCAAAACGCGCATCCGTGACCCGGGAGTTCTGATCAATCCGGAGATCTATCTGAAGATGATCGCCGCATAAGGGGTTGTCGTCGGCAAATGAAATGTCGTGCGGGTCTAAGTGCCCGCGAAAAGAGGGGTTCTTGTAGTGCTCGATGATCAGCTCCCGATATAGGTCATCCATAAGAATTCCCAGGAGACGCGGGCGCCCTCCGCGGGGCCTACCCGAACACCGTCTTGACCTTGTAAAGCCCCTGTATCAAAGCATCAACTTCCTGCCTTGTGGAGTACAAGTAGAAACTGGCACGCGTACTCGCAGGAATACCGTATCGTTCGTGCAGCGGTTGCGCACAATGGTGGCCAGCCCGAACCGCGATTCCGTCGCGATCAAGGATCTGCGCGACATCATGCGGATGCACGCCGCTGAGAGTGAAGGACGCCACGCCACCTTTCCTTGAAGCATCGGGGCCCAGCAACTTGACCCCCGGCACCTCTTCAAGGCGCTCCAGCGCATACTCGATAATGCCGTGTTCATGCTCGCATATCCTGTCCATGCCGATCTCTGAAAGGTAATCCACGGCCGCTCCAAATCCTACAGATTCTGCCACGGCAGGCGTTCCGGCCTCAAACTTTTGGGGTACTGAACTTGGCCGAAAGGAGCGCAGTTTGACTTCCTTGATCATGTCTCCGCCACCAAGGAATGGGGGCATTCCGGCAAGCAACTGGGACTTGCCATAGAGCGCCCCAATGCCCGTCGGTCCGCACATCTTGTGCGCGGAGAAGGCCATGAAGTCAACGTCCAAGGATTGTACGTCGACTTTCAGGTGTGGGACCGATTGCGCAGCATCGAGCACGGTGATCGCACCGGCTGCATGGGCAAGCCTGATGATCGCGGCTGCGGGCGTAATCGTCCCCAGCACATTGGACATGTGCGCAAAACTCACGAGTCTTGGAGACTGAGAAAGCAACGTGCCGTACGACTCCAGATCTAAGACGCCATCATCAGTCAAAGATATGAACTCCAGCCGTATCCCGCGTTCAGCCGCCAGCATCTGCCAGGGCACGAGATTGCTATGGTGCTCCATCTCAGTCAGTATCACGAGATCGCCGGGGCCCAAGTTGGCGTGCGCCCAAGTCTGGGCAACCAGGTTGATGGACTCCGTCGTGTTGCGCGTGTAGATGACCTCATTGGCAGATGCGGCATTGATGAATTTTGCGATCTTGAGACGCGCCTGCTCATACATGGCGGTCGCCTCTTCGGCCAGTGTATGAACGCCTCGATGGATATTCGCATTCGAGTGTCGATAGAAGACATTCATGGCCTCGATTACCGAGGCGGGTTTCTGCGAGGTCGCTGTCGAATCTAGATACACGAGCCTGACCCCTGGCCGAACCTCGCGGGCTAGGATGGGAAAATCACTTCGGATGCTGTCAACATCGTAAGGCATGGCGCTCGGCACTCTCTGCAGATAGACGCAGGAAATCAGACGATCTGTGCAGTTCTTGCTCTGTATCTCGTGAGAACTAGAAGTCCGGGATGGCTCTTTGTCCCCTCTTCTTGCCGACGGTTGCGGCGCGGATCTGGTCCGATGTGAGTGCGTACCAAAGGATTCGGTCCGGCACCATCCAACCATCTGTCAGGAAGACGTTCGAACGAAACTGCACGGCGACCAGCTTGTTGTCTACCTGCACAACCACACCCTTGATCCAGCCGCGAACGCGTTCGCTATCCCTCTCGTGATCGCAGAAGACCTCCACCGTGTCCCCTACATCGAAGCCACTGTCGGCACCAGGTGCGTTCATGTACGTGAACTGAGGCAAACGCGAGATCCGGAGGAGATGGCGATTTGCATTTGAGGTGGAACTTGCCGAGCGCGAACCGCGCGAAGTGTGAGGTCTGTTCAACCTGCCTCTCGTAGACACAACGGCCCTGGGCGCGACGCGCGCAACTGTTTTCCCAGCAGGCGGCGTTGGGAGTTTTGCTGCAGCCTTCGGCGCGACCACGGACGGTGTGCCAGCCGTCGGCTTTGCCAGTGGCGCGTAGTGGGTCCTGGCAGCAGCGGCGGCTCGTTTGACGGCTGTTCGGGCAGCAGCCTTGGACCCAACTCTCGACTTGGGTTTTGGCGCAGTTCGCGAGGGCGTTTTCGCCCTTGCCCTAATCGTCCGCTTAGCAGCAGGTCGGGCGGCCTTCCGCGTGGATGAGTACCTTGACTTGCTTCTGCTGCTCTTGGTGCGTGTCTTGGTCTTCGAGCTGGTCTTTTTCTTCATCTGAACTTACGCTCCTATCCAGAACCTAGTGAGATGAATCGTCATCCCATTTTGTCTAAAATCGCCTGGTGGAACCTTTCGCGCACGCCCTCAAACGGAATCCGCTGCATGATGGGGTCGAAGAAGCCCTCCACCGCCAGCCTGGAGGCCTCCGCCGGCGGTATGCCGCGGGACATGAGATAGAAGAGGGGTTCCTGCTCGAGCTTCCCGACAGTCGCACCGTGGGTGCAGCGGACGTCATCAGCCAGGATTTCCAGTCCGGGAATTGAGTCGGCGTGCGCGCCCTCTTCCAAAACAATATTGCGGTTGGCCTGGTAGCCATCCGTCCTCTGCGCTCCCTTTGCCACGTATATCATGCCCTGCCACACCGAGCGGCTGCGACCCTTCAAGGCACCCTTGTATAGGAGATCACTGGTCGTGTGCGGAGCAAGATGATTCTGCTGGGTGTCGTGATCGAGGTGCTGCGTTCCGTCGGTGAAATAGAATCCGGACATGCGCCCGCTTGATCCCGCTCCCGCAAGATCCAGTTCCGAGAAATTCTTGGTCAGTTTGGAACCGATCGCCCCGAAGATCCAATCAAGCTGGGCGTCGCGCTCAAGACGCACGCGCTCGTGCGTGAAGTTCCACACATGGTTGCCCCACGACTGCAGCTCCACGAATTTGAGGCTGGCGCCCTGCTTGACCACGATCTCAACCAGCCCCGCGTGCAAAGCGTCCCCGGCTTCTGTCGGAGATGCCGACTCGTGAACGTATGTGACGCTGGCGCCCTCATCCACCACAACAAGCAAATGCGTAATATGTGCAAGATTCGAGCCAGGACCCCAGATCACGCTGTGAAGTGGCTGCTCCATCACGAGGTCCTTGGGCACGTACAGGAGGATGCCGTTCTGTGCCATAGAGCCTGCCAGAGCCGCGAACTTGCCCTCCTCCACGTTGACAGTCTTTCCCAGGATAGTTTCCACGATTTCTGAGTGGTCACGCTGGGCAGTCTTCAAATCCGTGAAGACAATCCCGCTCGCGGACACCGCAGGGTCGATCTCGATTGTGGATCGCCCGGGCTCCAAGACGATTTGGCCACCGTGTTGGTCTGCGACGAGAGGCCTGAGCAGGTAGGCTGGCACGGGCGGCAGGGCGCCGAGCTCAGTTCGCGAAGGCAATCTAAACGAACTTGCCGGCAGACCTCGTAAGTCCGTTCGACGCCAGGCCTCCATGGTGACATCTGGAATAGCCTGACGGTTAAATGCAGCCCATGCGTTCTGACGATAGGCCTGAATCACTCCTGTCGCAGTGAGCATATCCTCGGGACTGAAAACGAATCCACGCGAAGCCGTTTCCGGTCGCCGCGTCCTCGAAACGACAACTCTCGGTTTTTCCTGCATTCGATCCCTAGGAATCCTTCGGCATTTGTTCGAGCATGAGCGTGGCAGCACGCGTGGATTCAGGGCAGCGCAGCTCCGCGGCCATCAACCGATTGAGCCTTCCATTTGCAGTTGGATTAGACGATTCATTTCCACTGCGTACTCCATGGGCAGTTCCTTGACCAGTGGCTCGATGAAGCCGGAAACGACCATGGTCGTGGCCTCCTCTTGGCTGAGGCCTCGTGACATGAGATAGAACAGCTGCTCCTCGCCCACTTTGCTGACAGATGCTTCATGCCCAATCGTGACATCATCTTCATCAATCTCGATCGAAGGATAGGTGTCCGAGCGCGACTGCGGGTCGAGCAAAAGTGCGTCACAGACCGTATTGGATCTGACGCCCTTGGCGCCCTTGTAGACCTTAAGCAGGCCCCTGAAAGAGGCGCGTCCACCCGCTTTGCTGATCGACTTGGAAGTCACCTTGCTGGTTGTGTTTGGCGCGAAGTGGTACATCTTGCCGCCGGCGTCCTGAATCTGGCCGGCCCCGGCGAAAGCCATAGAAAGCATCTCGCCCCGCGCCCCGGGCTCCATCAGATAGCAGGACGGGTATTTCATGGTGATCTTAGAACCAAGGTTGGCATCCACCCATTCGTGCGATGCATCTGCGAACACCTTGGCGCGTTGCGTCACCAGATTGTAGACATTCGTCGACCAGTTCTGTATCGTTGAGTAGCGTGACCGGGCGCCCTTCTTGACGATAATCTCGATCACGCCCGAATGGAACGAATCGGTCGTGTACTGCGGCGCGGTGCATCCCTCGACGTAATGAACCTGCGCGCCTTCATCCACGATGATGAGTGTGCGCTCGAACTGCCCAAGATTCGCCGTGTTCAAGCGAAAGTAGGCCTGAAGCGGAAGATCAACTTTCACGCCTTTTGGAACGTATACGAACGACCCGCCCGACCAGACAGCCGAGTTCAGCGCCGCGAACTTGTTGTCTTCGATCGGGATGACCGTTCCAAAGTACTCACGGAACAGGTCGGGATACTTCTTGAGGCCATCTTCGATCGACACAAAAATCACCCCTTGCTTTTCGAGGTGCTCCAGGATCGAGTGATATACCATCTCAGATTCGTATTGGGCGCCGAGACCCGCCAGGAACTTGCGCTCTGCTTCAGGCACCCCCAGCTTGTCAAACGTGCGCTTGATGTCGGCGGGGACATCGTCCCAGGACTTTTCCTGCTGCTGCATGGGTTTCACGTAGAAGTAGATCTCGTCGAAGTTGAGATCTTTCAGGGACGGTCCCCAAGTTGGCATCGGCCTCTTCAGAAAATGGTCAAGCGCCTTTAAGCGGAAGTCGAGCATCCACTGGGGCTCCCGCTTCATACGGGAAATTTGCTCGACAACTCCGCGGCTCAGTCCCTTTTCGGACTTGAAGACGTAGGTGTCCTCAGAATCATGGAAGCCATACTTGTACTCGCCGATTCCTTCGAGGGTCGTTTCGTCCTTGTTCCTAACTTCAGTCATCAGAGACTCCCGTGAACGCGAAACTCATAAGGGGTGGCCCGCCGCTTGCGGGGCATCTATCCAGCACACCGGGGTGACCGCTAAGCTTCCGACTTTTCCCGGATCCAGTCATATCCGTGTTCTTCTAGGCTCAACGCAAGATCGGGACCGCCGGATTCAACGATGCGGCCTCCCATCATCACGTGGACGAAGTTCGGTTTGATGTAGTTAAGTAATCGTTGGTAGTGCGTGATTACGATCACGCCAAGATTTGGACCGGTCAGCGCGTTGACGCCGTCCGACACCACGCGCAGCGCGTCAATGTCCAAACCCGAATCGGTCTCATCTAGAATCGCGATCTCGGGTTTCAGGGCTGCCATCTGCAAGATCTCGGCACGCTTCTTCTCACCGCCGGAAAAGCCCTCATTTAGGTATCGGCCCGCAAAAGACTGATCCATTTTGAGCAGTTCCATCTGCTCTTTTAGCATCTTGCGGAACTCTGGAATGGGCAGGCCCTTGTCTTGACTATTAACCGCACGCCTCCGGGCATTCAGGGCAGTGCGCAGGAAATTCGCGACGGTCACTCCCGCCACCGCCACTGGGTACTGAAATGCCAAGAACAGACCCAGACGCGATCGCGCATCCGGCGCAAGCTCAAGGATGTTCTGGCCCTTGAAAAGGGCTTCGCCTTTCGTCACTTTGTAGGACGGATGCCCCATCAAGGTATATGCGAGCGTAGACTTGCCAGTGCCGTTAGGTCCCATGATGGCATGGATTTCTCCCTGTTTGGCTGTAAGGTCCACGCCCTGCAGGATTTCCTTGCCCTCTATGCTCACGTGCAAGTCTTTGATTTCCAGCTGAGACATGCCGCTCTACTCCTCTACCACCTTGAATCGGCGGGCTTGATCCACGTTTGACTACACGACAGTCCACTGCGTAGACGATGGGGTTCCAGTAGGCTCGCATTATAGCAGGGTCAGCCCGGAAAGTCAATATTTATCATATTTCTCTAGTAAATTCGGTTCCCGCCCTATTGCATTCGGTAAGGGAGCACGATCCTCCCACCGCGGACTGACCGGGGCCGGAACGGCTCCCAATGCAAATGACGATCAGAGATAGCCCGACTCTGCACCGAAAATGGGCTATTGATTGCACCCCTCGCATCCAAACTCTCGGGGCACAATGGCGATCCCAAAGTGCTCCCATGGCAGCTCTGCTGGTCGCCTCAGCGGAATTGGGCACCCGCTGCCGATCAGATCACGGCACGACCGTCGCCCGTCGGAGCCGCAGGCTGTTAGTTACAACGAACACGCTGCTGAATGCCATGGCTCCAGCTGCCAACATCGGGTTAAGGAATCCAAGTGCAGCCGCGGGGATCAGCACGACGTTGTAGAAGAACGCCCAGAAGAGGTTCTGCTTGATCGTTCCCAGAGTCTTACGAGACAGCAAGATAGCACGCGCCACCCCGCGCAGGTCACCGCTGATCAATGTCACCGGAGCAGAGGCCATGGCGACGTCGGTTCCGGTTCCAAGTGCGATACCAACATCCGCTTGAGCGAGGGCCGGCGCGTCATTGATGCCGTCCCCCACCATGGCGACCACATTGCGGCCCGCGGTCCTGCCGGCATCTGCCTGCAACTGTTTGACTGCGGCCGCCTTCCCCTCCGGCAGCACTTCGGCCAGCACTTCATCAATGCCGACCTCCTGCGCAATCGCCGAGGCTGTCTGCTGATTGTCGCCCGTGATCATAGCCACTTTCAAACCCAGACGCTGCAGCGCTTGCACGGCCTCGCGGGAACCTTCCTTCACCGTGTCGGCCACGCCGATCACGCCTTCGACCTTGCCATCGATCGCGACGAACATGACTGTTTTTGCCGCCGACTGGAGTTCATCCGCTTCCGTCTCGAGGCCGTTCAATTCGTAGCGGGCTGCTCGCATCATTCGCAGGTTGCCAACAGCCACGCGCCGACCCCCAACATCCGCCTCGACGCCGTTGCCTGCGAGCGCGGCAAATGCGACAGGTTCGGCGAGTGTCAATCCGCGTTTGGTGGCCTCTGCCCAGATGGCCTCCCCAAGGGGGTGCTCGGAGCCGCGTTCGACGCTGGCAGCCAGGCGCAGCAGATCATTCTCGCGAAATGGCAGATCGTTCCCAGACTCCGCCGAATCCGTTCTGCCGGCAAGGCCGGATGTCCTGACCGCGATATTCGTGACTGCCGGCTGTCCCCTGGTGATCGTTCCGGTTTTGTCGAGCACAACGATCGAGATCTTGCCGGCCCTTTCGAGCCCCTCGCTGTTGCGAAAGAGAATCCCGAGCTCAGCCGCCCTTCCGCTGCCAACCATGATGGCGGTTGGCGTAGCCAAACCCATGGCACAGGGACATGCAATGACCAGCACGGCCACCATGTTGATTAGGGCAGTCGCCGTATTTTGACCGCCCAGCGCCGCAGGCACCAGGAAATACCAAGCGGCGAATGTTGCAAGAGCCAGGGCGATCACAATGGGGACAAAGACCGCCGAGACTTGATCAGCCAGCCGCTGGATGGGCGCCCTGCTAGCCTGGGCATCCTCGACGAGCTTGATGATCTGAGATAAGGCCGTTTCTTTTCCCACCTTCGTCGCCTCGAACTTAAGCAATCCAAGCTTGTTAACGGTGGCCCCGATGACTTGATCACCCGGCGCTTTCGCCACCGGCAGCGATTCGCCGGTCAGCATCGACTCATCGACAGCCGAATGCCCCTCCACAACGCGGCCGTCCGCCGCCATAGCTTCACCGGGCCGCACGACGACGATATCGCCGACGCGTACTTCATCCACGGGAATCGAACTCTCAATGCCATCCCGCACCACGCGGGCTGTTTTTGCTCGCAGCCCTACAAGTTTCCGAATGGCGTCCGACGTGCGTCCTTTGGCACGGGCTTCAAGGAATTTGCCCAGTCTAATCAGGGTAATGATCACGGCGGCAGTCTCGAAATACACATGTCCCGCGACCAAGCCCAGGGTCACCAGCACAGAATAGAAGTACGCAACTGACGAACCCATCGCGATCAGTGCATCCATGTTGGCGGCGCCACTTCGCAGAGACTTGTACGCGCCCACATAGTACTGCCAGCCCACGATGAACTGAACCGGCGTGGCCAAAAGCCACATTAAGCCGTTGACCCATGGCACTGATGCCCCCATGGCACCAGCGGCAGGTGGCGCGGCATAGAACAATGCCGGCAGCAGACCGAAATCCCGGGCCATCGAGAACAGGAACAACGGCACGGTCAGAATTAGGCCCGCGAGGAGCAGCCGGCGCTGAAGATTGATCTCGCGCTGGCGGGCCATGGCCTCAGCGTCTTCTGCCTCCCCGCCGCCTTGAAGGGCCTCGAAACCGGCTTTGGCTACCGCCTGCCGGATCTCCGCCTGGTCCAAAACAGTCGGCACATAACTGACCCGCGCTCGCTCAGTCGCGAAACTTACTTGCACGGTCAGCACGCCTTCGATCTTTTGCAGAGCCTTTTCCAGGCGTCGGGCATCATTGTCGTCGGCCAGCCTTCTGATGAGCAGATCTGCCTCACCTGCTGCGATACCGTATCCTGCGTGCTCCACACGGGCCACCATATCGTGTAAGCCAGCCGTGGTTGGATCAAATTGCACAACCGCGCGTTCAGATGCAAGGTTGACCGTAGCCGTCTGCACGCCCGGAACCTTCTTGAGGTTGCGCTCAATAGTTGTCACGCAATTGGCACAGTACATACCCGTGATAGGCAGTGTAAATTGCTTCGTGTTTGACATGGACGATTCCACTCACTTGTCATTCTTGGCGCAGGCCGGCACGGCGCATCGCAATGCCTGGCACGTGCCGCCATCTACCCCCCGACTGGATACTCAATCTCGGTAAGCAGAGCCATCAGCTTCTCTTCGCTTGCGGGCAAATCGAAAGTGATGGTTACGTTCTTCGCGGCCAGGTCCGCCTTGACACTTTTGACCCCCTGCAATTCCCCCAACTCCGTCTCAATAGTGTGCGTGCAGTGCATGCAGTGAATGCCGGGAATCGAATACGTGACCGTGTTCATCTTGAGCTCCTTGTGTTTGATTTTGAGGGCTTGCGACATCGTTATCATGAATGGAACACCGAGGATTTGGCCGCGCTCCACTTCGCGCTGAGCCGGTCTCCCTCAACACCCGCCCTATACCTTGGTGGACATCTCGAAGACCTCGGAGATCTCCTTGAGCACGCGCTGGCGCTCTCTGGGGTTGTTCCCTTGGATGGCCGTCGTAACGCACGAGTTCAGGTGATTCTCGAGGATTTGTGCGCTGACCTTGTTGAGGGCAGACTCGACAGCCTGGATCTGACGGATCACGTCGATGCAGTACTGATCGTCCTCGACCATGCGGATCACGCCACCCAGGTGGCCCTCGATGGTTTTCAAGCGACGCAACGCATTCTCACTGTTTTCCACTGCGACCTCTCCTCGTGAGACGAGCCGGACTCGATGCTTCTTACCCCCCCCCCAGGGGGTGGGGATCACCATATAGTACCCGGCATGATTCTGCGCGTCAAGGGCAATCATGCCTCGGTTTCTTGGGTGCAGAATCACCACCTAGTCCTCTCTCATGAAGACCCACGGCAGGCAGCCGCATTTCAGACGGCAACCGATGGGAATGTCACACTGATCCTCGGGAACGCCCGAGGGCTGTCACTTCGAGAAACCCGCATTTTCTTATGCTCATGGGTGGCCAAATGGGAAGCCGCAACGGCACGTGTATAATCCGCCCATGCCCGGTTCGATTCATCCGGCGCGAGTGCTGGCCAAGGGCCTGCTGATGTGCCTCGTATTTGAGATCACACTTGCGGCCCTTGGGCCCGCCTATGCAGGTGTGAACGTCTATGCGGCGCTGCGTCTCGAGCGCGAGCGCTTCCCGGTCAGTACCCTTCCAGCGATCGATGCCGCACTGGATGTTGGCAACCTTCCAGCGATGTTCGCCTCCCACATCGTCTCACGCCCCAAGCAGCCCAATGAGTACCGCGTGCTTGTGCTTGGCGACTCAGCGGTCTGGGGCTTGCAGCTGAGCGCTGAGCAGACTCTTCCGGATCAACTGGATCGTATGGGCGTGACGTGCGGCGACAGGCAAGTTCGCGCCTATAACCTGAGCTTCCCTCGGTCCTCGGCTACAAAGGACCTGATGATCCTGGACGAGGCACTGCATTATCATCCTGACATGATCATCTGGCTGATCACTTGGTACACATTGATGCCCAAGACTCGCCTCGATCACTGGCTCGTAACTCAGAACCCCGAGGAATTCTACAAGCTCGGCCGCCGATTCGACTTTCTTCCGAAAGGCTATCGTCCCCCTGGCTTGTTTGACGAGGTGCTGAATGACAATCGCACGCTTTTTCGAGTGACGCGATACCAGTTGTATTCGCTGGTCCAAGCCGCTACCAGAAGGGATCAGATCCCGGGGCCGCCCGAAATCCAGCCGGCGGATCTGAGTGCGGACACGACGTTCGAGGGTCTCAAGCCCCCAACTTTGCGCAAGGCCCAAGTTTCGCTCGACCAGGTAAGCGACTTCTTCTCGCTTTCCCAGGCGGTGCGAGTTCTTCTCGTCAATGAGCCGATGCTGGTTGTAAGCGGCGTGCCAAATAGCGATGTCCGCTACAACAGCTACTACCCGCGCTGGGTGTACGATCAGTACCGGGGCTATGTCAGGGAGGCGGCAGCAGAGAATGGCTGGAACTATCTGGATCTTTGGAATGCAATATCACCCAGCTACTTCACAGACACGCCGCTACACCTGAGTCCAGAAGGTCAACGACTGCTCGCCAACGCGTTGGTGTCATCCATCAAACGGGATTGCCGGTGAAGTAGGTCGCCAAGGGTTGCCTTCTTTGGCGACCCCGCGCTACGCATTCTATCGGGACTGCCGATGCTTCTGGAATCGCAAACTTGCGGGCACGGGCTGGTGCGGTTGCCCATCGGCCGACTCTGCCTGGTATCTCGTGAGCGCGCCACGCCCCCTAAAGTTCCGACTGGTCAGGTTTCCAGATCCTTGGCTTTCTGCCATAGGACCTCCATTTCTTCTAGCGAGAGCCCGGATAGACTGCGCCCTTGTTCCTGCGCCGCACTCTCCACGAAGCCGAACCTCTTCTTGAACTTCGTATTCGTGACGCGCAAGGCGGACTCTGCGTCGACGTCCTTCCAACGCGCAAGATTCACCAGGGCGAAGAGCAAGTCGCCCAGCTCGCCTGGCAGCTCCTTTGAGTTGCCTGCCTCTTTGACTTCTTGAATCTCCTCGGCGATCTTGTCCAACACGCCCTGAACCTCCGGCCAGTCAAAACCAAAGCGCGCTGCGCGCTCTTGATAGGCCTGGGCCTGACTTAGAGCCGGCAGGGCGGCGGGGACTCCCTCCAATGCCCCCATTCCGGCGCTCTTTTGGCGCCTCTCTCCCTCCTTCAGTCTTTCCCAGTTGGTCAGCACTCCTTCTACACCATCAACTCTCACGGCACCAAATACGTGTGGATGACGCCGGATGATCTTGTCGTAGATCCCCTTGATGACATCATTCGCCGTGAATTCGCCCTCCTCGCTGGCGATCTGGGCGTTCAACATAATTTGCAGCAGCAGGTCTCCCAATTCCTCCCGCATTGCACTGAAGTCCGCCATGTCCATAGCTGCGAGGACCTCATAAGTTTCCTCGAGCAGATGCCTTCGGAGGGATTCGTGTGTCTGCTCGCGGTCCCATGGACAGCCTTCGGGTGCTCTCAGGTGAGCAACAATCTCCTGGAATGCCTCCAGAGAAGTGCCTTCCCCCAGGGCAGGCACGTAAAGGCACGTCAGGGCACCCGTGCTTTCGCTCCGGTCAATTTCAAACAGCGCAAGCTCCTCTACACTCTGATCCGGTGTGCCGGCCGCATGGACCAACCGCACGGGATGCTGGTCAGGATAGACTGCATTCAAGGCGGCCTTCACCTCCGAGGCCACAAGGCGCGAATAGATTTGCGCGATCAGCACTGGGCTATCCGGTGCAAAGATAGGTGCGTGCGCTCCTCCAAGCATGAGAGCATCACAGACTGTCAGGCGCGGGAATGGATCCAGGCTCAGCGCGGAGAAGGTTGGCTCCAGGAATGAGATTCCCTCCACCACGACTAGTCCAAGGTCTTCAGCCCGCGCGAGCCGGGCGATCTCGCTGCATGTGGCTTCTGCAACGAATGGATGTCCGGGTACGGCATATACCACGCCCTGTGGCTGGCGCCCAAGCTGAAGCACTCTCTGCGTGATTTCCTCATAAGCCTGATCGAACGAATCGTTCGTCTCATAGACCTCGTCGAAGGAGTGGATCACAAGCGATGAGGGTAGGCCGGCAACACATGGGTGCTGTGCAGTGCGCAACCAGACGTGGCCAGCAGATGACAGCACGCGCCATGCTTCGCGCGTTAGCAGATCTGGACCACCGGGACCTAGACCCAACAACGTAATTCCTGGCATAGCAACTCCAATTCGTCCGGCGCTAGTTCAAGGCAAGCCGGCCACCTGCCATAAGCCAATCATCTTGCTCACAGCCAACCGCAGCGGCTAGTCACCCGGGCACAAAATGAGTATACCCGAGCGCAATTGGAGGACACTTTGAGGCACGTCGGGCGCTGGAATCAGAAAGACGCAGCGACTACCCATGGCGCCGCCCTAGTCAGCCCGCTGCAATTTCCGCCGCTGGCAGGCCTTATTCCGACGTCAACGAATCCGATTGCCGGCGGCCAAGCCTCCAGAAGCCGAGGAGTGAGAGACAAGAACGCACACAGGCTTGGCACGCGGAAAATCACGCGCAAATCAGTATCCGGGCAGAGGCATCCGCGGCTACGCTACCGATGATGCTTTAGATCCGTCATAGGGCCGATTCAGTGTGCTGCCGGCCAGGACTGAGCTATGACCAGATGGTGCACCGTGCGAACCGGGCGGCACGAACGGAAGCGTGACCACCAGCATGTCGCGTGCACATACTCGGAGCGGCTGCTGCCAGCTCCCGCCTGAACAGGTCCGACTGTTGGTTGCTCATCGCGAGGTAGAATCATCATCAATCCAAAGTGGAGCGGCGATATGCAGAAATCGACATCGAAACGCAGAAGAAGGCAGAATTCTCGCAGGGGCATCCAGACAGATGGCGTCCGGATGGCAGCAATCGCGATCGCAGTTGTTGTCGTCGCCCTGATGGCATGGTTGATAGTCTCCTCCCAAGCGCGCACCAGCACAAGTCAGCGATGGACGCAGCCACCCCCCGTGACCATCGATCCGGCGAAAGACTACTTTGCAAGTTTCAAGATGGCAAAAGGCGGCGAGTTCATCGTCCAGCTCTATCCTGACAAGGCGCCCGCGACCGTGAATAGCTTTGTTTTTCTGGCCCGGCACGGATTCTTTGAGAACGTTACATTTCATAGGGTGCTTGAGGGATTCATGGCGCAGGGCGGCGATCCAACGGGTACCGGCTCAGGCGGCCCGGGCTATGAATTCGCCAATGAGG
>JBGPAT010000011.1:0-21038 GCA_041480885.1 Anaerolineae bacterium | reverse complement strand
TGGACCCGAAGGTCAGCGTCTTGCCCTTTTCCTTGACCACCCCCGTCACGTTGCCGTTGGCGTCCACATCCATCCATTTATCGTAGATCATGAATGTGTCCCCTTGTGCGGGCGTGATCTCGTGCGGCGCACCCGTGTCTGTACTGCCGGCAAAGCCTACCACTTTCGTCAGGGCCTCGTTCTGGAAGTGCAGTTGGGCGTAACGCGGCTCGCCGCTCTGCGCGAAGGTGTAGAGACCCTCCACCGTGTATTCCGCATCCGCAGACGAGGCGCCATATTGGACGGGCTGGAAAAGCGCGACCGTGTTCTGGGTGCCGTCACTGATGGCAAAGACGACCGGATCCCAGGTGTAGTTCATCGTAAACCCGCCCTCTTTCCAGACGGGATAGTACACTCCGCCCACCTGCTTGCTGTCAGGACTTTCCAGATAGTCGGTGTCCGTGACGTTAAGTGAATTCGACGACGGATCGAAGTAGCCCACGAAAAGGTATATGTATCCAATGTTGGTGCCGGCAATGTCCACGCTTAACTTCACCGGTTGATTCGGCGCGGCTTCACTGCTGGAGGCGCGGATGTTGGAAAGGGTGATCTGTCCCAACCCCGGCGCACGCGTCGAGTAGGCGCCGGACGGAACGTAGGCTGGCGCCTCCGCCTGGTCAAAGTTGCGGTCCAGATAATGGAAGGCCAGGAAGTCATCCCATAACGACTCGGATGCAAATCTGGCTGCAATCCCCGTGTATGACTGGGGCCCGGCGACAGGCGAACTGTAGAGTGTGGAGTTGGGGAAGTAGATCGCCAGGCCCGTCGAGCCTTTCCGGCTGGCACCATGTTTTTCCGCGATCACCACGTTCCCCAGTGACGCCATCACCGCATCCGCCGCCTCCTTGGTCCGGCTTTCGGACGTGTTCCCCCCCATCAACTGGACGAAGTTGCCGATGTCGATATAGGACGGCGGTACCTCACGGCCGAACAGACTCGTATAGGACTGGGCATAATCACGCGCCTGCGCCACCAATTGCTGATCCTCGTTTTGCAGTTGGTATGAAAACGCGTTGAAGCTGCTCATCAGGTCGGGCAAGGCGTTCAAATTGAGAGCGGTCATGGTGACATCCCGGCTGATCTGTGCCGAAAGCTGCTCGGCTGACACCGAGGGCGTGTCAAAGTAGCCCCCCATCGGCGAGCCGCCGCGTAGAAAGTCGGCACGGGCTGACGGATCGAGGATGCGCTGATCATCCACGACATAAGTCTGAACCATCAGGCGGCTCAAATCCGCCGCGCTCATGTCCGGGTTCGTGACGAGCGCGCCCAGGAAGCCCGCGTATGCCCAGCCGATCGACGGCTCAACTTCCTCGGACGCCACTGCATAGTTGGCATACGGCTGCAGCGCAGCCATGACCTCCAACTGGGACATCAGGCACGCGTCCAGGCCGATGATGTCGAATTTGTTGATGCCGGCTTGCGCACGCGCCTGCTCCAAAGCCTTGTCCAACTCCATCAGATAGAGGTTCTTCCCCAGCTGCCTCGTTAGCGGCACACCGCTGTTATCGGAACCCCCGGGATCGGGATCGCTGATACCGCCGGGCCAACCCATGCCGTGGTCCGAAAGAATCAATACATAGTGATCGGCTGGGTAAGTCTTCGCCGCCCATTGTACGAAGTCCACCAGCGTCTGGCCGTTGGACATATCCGCCTCGCCCATATCCTGCACCATCTGCGAGCCGATCGCGTTGAGGTCGCTGTCCTGTGTGACGTAGTACCGCCGTGCCGAAGTCCAATTGCCATCGCCTTGAAATGCCCCCTTGAAACGATCGATCTGCGCCACAATGTTGACGTTCTTGCTGGAGCCAACGCGTTCGGCTTCATTGAGGTCCAGGTAGACATCCTTTTCGAGGACTTGGTCATCCGCATCCTGATAGAGCATAACCGTCCAGGTCTGGCTGCCCCTCGTAGCCGGGACAGGAGGAGTGAAATTGGAGGCTGGCAGCCCTTGTTCAGGTGGCTGCAGCCCGGAATTGTCCTGACCTGTGCTTTGATCGCTCGGCGCGGTCGAATTGATGCCTTGGCCGCCGCTCAAGAGATAGTAGGCAATCAGGAGAATGATCACCACCACTGTGCCGCAGCCGCCCACCTGCGCGCCGCGGCTCGGTCCGCCGCCAAACGAGGGCAGATTCCCGCCCGAAGAAGGTGGAAATCCTGCTCCCTGGTTGCCCCCGCTTTCGCGCTGCGGTGCGTCCGCTCGTCCTTGCGGTCCTTCACCCTTTCTTCTCCGTTGCACATCTACTGAGTCATTGCCCATGTTGCCCTCCACCAACTACAACGGAACTTCATGAATCACATTATACGCCGGAGGTTCGGCCTCGAAACTGGACAGCCAGTAGTCATCAGTCTATGGCCGCTGCCGTTAACCGCGGTGGACATCCTGATTGCCTCAGGGGATTCTAGTTCCGGCCGGCTCCCCGTTAATTCCAAAGGGAGTTCGGCACCGTTAGATCCCGAACTCCCTCAATCCCTTCTATCCTAACCTGCGTTCTCGGGCATCGAAATGGGCTGGGCATTCTCCCAGCCGTTCTTGCGCAGATATTGTTCAAGGGTCAACAGACCCGGGTGCACCTTGCGCAGGGCAGCGATATCCGCAGAGTAGCCCTCGCCATTGAAGAAGTTAAACATGGCCTTCATCTCTGCCTCCGAAAGCTTGCCGCGGCTTCCTGATGGGGGCGTGACCGCGACGGGGCGTCCAATGACCTTCGCAAATACCTGCGCAGCCTGGGCATCGGTCAGCTCATCGCCGGAAAGCTCGATCGTCTTCCCCAAGTATCGATTGGGATCCTTCAGCATGAGAGCAACGAAGGCCGCGATATCCTCCACTGCGATGATTTGCGTGGCTTTTTCGGGCCGAATGCCTCTGCCGGGCAGCTTTCCGTTAAGGATGAGGGCGCGGTTCCAGTTGAAGTTCTCCATGAAGGCAGCCGGCCGCAGGATGGTGTAGGGAACGCCCAGCGAGTGGATGTGCTGCTCGATGATCCACTTGCTTTCAAAGTGCTTCTGTCCCATGCCACGCTGAGCAGCGCCGACTGAGGAATACACAAGATGCTTCACCCCCGCGGCTTTGGCCGCCTCCGCCACAGTCTTGCCCTGGCGGATCTCACCTTCAAAGCCAACGGTTGGGATCCAGAAGTTTTGGACGCTGAATACGCCGTATGCACCCTTGAAAGCCGCATCCAGCTCGGCGCGGCGATCCATGTCACCAGGCACAATTTCGGCGCCCGCTGCTGCCAACTCCCGTGCTGCGGGCTTCCAGCCAAATTTGGAGAGCTGCAGTTGCCGGATAACCTATGGCCGAAGCTGCCCGCCGGTCCAGACCGCATCCGCGCGGCATTCCTCCCCAAAGTCCTCTGTAAAGGCCGAGCCGCCGAGGTTCGCCTAGTGCTCAAGCACCAGGACACGCTTGCCCGCCTGGCCCAGGTCCGCCGCGCAGGTTAGTCCGTGATGTCCCGCGCTGATGACGATTCAGTCGAAGTCGTCCGCATGTGTGAGGAGTTTCATGGATTGATTGGCGGCAGCTTAGCTAACGCAGCGGCCGAAAGAACTCGCGAATCTCCGTGGCCAAGAGTTCCGGTTCTTCCGCGGCGATGAAGTGACCGCCGACGGAGAATTCGGTCCAGCGTCGCAGGTCGGCATAGCGCCGCTGCGCCCACGCCCTAGGGGTTCGTGCAACGGGCTCCACGGTAAGCGCCACCCCGGTGGGGACCCGGATCTGGTCGTCCGGCTTTAGGCGTCGCAGATCATGGGCGCGCTCATAGTACGAGCGTGCCGCCGAATTCGCGGTCTCTGTGGCCCAGTAGATCATCACGTTGGTCAGCAATTCGTCCTTGGAGAAGTACTGCTCGATGTCCCCTTCGGGATCCGTCCAGGCTCGCCATTTCTCGACGATCCACGCCATCAAGCCGACAGGCGAATCGTTGAGTCCGTAGGCCAGCGTCTGGGGGCGCGTCCTCTGTATGGCGTCATAGCCGCCTTCCTCCTGGTCCCATGCCGCGGTCGTGGCGGCGAAGGCTTTTTCAGCCTCGGTCATCGGCGGTGCGTCCGCACCCCAGTCGGGCGCGGGAAAGCTCGGCATGGAAGTAAGGAACCCGATTACGCGCTCGGGATGATCCAATGCGATCCAGGCGGAGATCACTGCGCCGATGTCGTTGGCCTGCATGCCAAACCGCTGATATCCCAATCCCCGCACAAGTTGCGCCAGGATTTCGGCGACATGCCAACGGGTCATTCCGGCCTTGGATGGGCGCTCCGAGAAACCATATCCTGGTACGGAGGGCACGATGACGTCAAATGCGTCGGACGCATCGCCGCCATGACCCGCCGGATCGGTCAACAACGGGATTAGCTTCAGCATTTCGACAAAGGAACTGGGCCAGCCGTGCGTGATAAGCAGCGGCATCGGCGCTGGGCCCTTGCCGCGTTCATGAACGAAATGAATGCGCAAGCCGCCCACCACGGCTTGATAGTTGGCAAAGGAATTGATGCGCGTTTCCTGCGCCGCCCAGTCGAAACCCCATATCCAGTAGTCGGCCAGTTCCTTCATATACGCCAGATTAGCACCATAGCGCCAGTCTGCTCCCTGGACCTCGTCGGGCCAACGCGTTTGCCTCAGCCGCGCGCGCAAATCGTTCAGGCTCTTTTCTGGGATTGAGATCCGGAAGGGATCTACGCGCAGATTCGTTTCCGGGTCCGGAGTTGCCTGCGGCATTGCCTTCGATCCATCCGCGTTCATCTGGGCCTCCAATCCCTGAGCATCTCCTTCGCCGCCAGCATCCCGGCCGCGCCCATCTCGCCGCCCCCCGGTTGCGCGCCCGCCGCGCCGCTTTCGCGCCGCCGTGCCTCCGCTCGTCGTTGCGTTCCTTCACCCTTTCTTCGACGTTGCACATCTACTGGGTCCTTGTCAATGTTGCCCTCCACCAACTACGAAAGGAACCTGATGAAACGCGTTGTACGCCTGAGATTCAACTCCAAACTGCACGCTCCGCAGCATCAGCCGCTTGCCGCTGCCCTTGGCCGCTTCCGCCACATTCTTTCCATGGCGGATCTCACCTCGAAAGCCAACTGTTTGGGATCGGGTAATTCTGGACTCGGAATACACCTTAGCCGCCCTTGAGAAACCAAATGCAGGCTAACGTGTCTCCGCCTTAACTGGATTTCTCAGGACTCCCAGCCCTTCAATTTCGACGACGACTTCGTCGCCGTCCTTCAGCGGTCCCACCCCCGCCGGCGTGCCGGTAAATACCAGATCGCCAGGCTCCAGCGTCATGACCGACGAGATGTAGGCGATCAGGGTGGGGACGCTAAACACTACGTCCCGTGTGGATGCCATTTGCCGCGGCTGTCCGTTAACCTTGCACGTGATCACCGCGTCCGCGATGTTGAACTCGGTATCGATCCACGGGCCGAACGCGCAGAAGGTATCGAAGCCCTTGGCGCGCGTCCATTGGTCATCCGTCTTCTGCAGGTCGCGGGCCGTGACATCGTTGCCAACGACATACCCAAAGACGTATTTCTTGGCGTCCTCGGCTGTCACATTGCGGCCGCGCTTGCCAATGACCGCCACCAACTCAGCCTCATGTTCCACCTGCTTTGATTGCGGAGGCAGGATGATCGTTTCTCCGGGTCCAATGATCGAGGACGGCGGCTTCATGAAGATGATGGGGATCTTGGGGACTTCATTCCCCAATTCCTTGGCGTGCTCAACATAGTTGCGACCGACACAGATGATCTTGCTCGGCGTGGCGGGAGCGAGCAGCGTCACGTCCGCAAGAGGCGTCTTGGCCTCCTTGCGTTTGTATTTCCCAAACAGGTCGCCTTCGATCTCCCCAATCTTGTCGTCGTGCAGCCATCCGTAACGCGGGCCTTCGCCGCCGAGCTCATATCGCACGATGCGCATTTTTCAGCTCCGCGGAACGCCTTCAGCCATTGATCCAATCAGGCATCCCTGTGAATAAGTGTAGCATATCCCGCCGGCCCAAACTGACAGCAAGTGTATAATCCGGCTTGCGGGCGCATAGCTCAGTTGGTTAGAGCGTCTCTCTTACACAGAGAAGGTCAGGGGTTCGAGTCCCTTTGCGCCCACTCCGGAGGCTCTGGCCCTCCTTTCACGGCTCATCCTTGTCTTCCAACTGGAGCACACATGTCCGACTTCCTCTTCCGCGGCTCACTCTCTAAACTTGACGCCGATGTGTACGAGCTGACCCAGCTCGAGGCCGAACGGCAGGCCCGCAAGTTGATCCTCATCCCCTCTGAAAGCAGCGCACCGCTGGCCGTGCGCGAAGCGTTGGCCTCGGCCTTTCAGAATATCTACGCGGAGGGCTACCCCGATGAGGACACGCGTTGGATGTCGGAAAAGGAGATTCTGGATTATCCCGCGC
Source organism: Anaerolineae bacterium (assembly GCA_041480885.1). Classification (GTDB taxonomy): domain Bacteria; phylum Chloroflexota; class Anaerolineae; order Anaerolineales; family Villigracilaceae; genus Fen-1038. The sequence goes on along the minus strand of JBGPAT010000011.1, from coordinate 14,619 downwards.
GTTTGGGCTACTATCGCCGTCACGGCGATCCGCGCTACTACAAAGGTGTGGAGTATGCCGATACGGTTGAGGCTTTGGCTCGCCGCCGCGCGGCGGAGGCGTTCGCGGCCAATGGCATTACGGCCGACCAGATCTTTGTCAACGTGCAGGCGCTATCGGGCGCGCCGGCCAATAACGCCGTCTATCACGCGCTGGTCGAGCCTGGCAGCGTCGTCATGGGCTTGAATTTGCTTCATGGCGGGCACCTCTCGCATGGTTCGTCGGTGAACCGCAGCGGGAAGTACTACAAGATCGTCCACTACAGCGTAGATGAGAATGAGCGGCTAGACTACGGCCAGATCCGCAGTCTGGCTGTGGAGAACAAGCCCAAGATGATCATCGCGGGCTATTCTTCGTATTCATGGATCCCCGATTGGAAGAAATTCCGCGATATCGCGGACGAAGTCGGCGCGTACTTCTTGGCCGATATTTCGCACATCGGCGGTCTGGTCGCCGCCGGCGCCGTGCCGTCTCCAATTGGCATCGCGCACGTGGTCATGTCAACCACTCATAAGTCGCTGGATGGCCCGCGCGGCGCGGTGTTGCTTACGACCTATCCTGACATAGCAAAGAAGATCGATAAGGCTGTCTTCCCAGGCGAGCAAGGCGGACCCCACGTGCAGGTGTTCGCCGCGCTTGCCATCACCTTCAAGCTCGCACAAACCAAGCAGTTCCGGAAGCTGCAGGAACAGACCATCAGGAACGCAGTGGCGATGGCCGACCAGTTCAAGAAGCGCGGCCTGCGTGTCCCATTCGGCGGGACGAACTCCCACATGCTGAATGTGGATGTCACGAGCGTGAAGGGCCCCGATGGCACGCGGCTGAGTGGAGATCAGGCCGCGCGCATCCTGGATATCGCGGGCGTCGTCGTCAATCGCAACACGATTCCCGGCGACAAGAACGCCAGCGACCCAAGCGGCATCCGGCTCGGCACCCCCTGGATCACGCAGCGCGGCTTCAATGAGACCAGGAGCCGGCAGCTCGCCAACCTCATCGCCGACATACTGCTCGCCTGCGCGCCCCATTCGGTGGACACACCCCATAAGGGCCGCCAGCGCCGCGCCAAACTGGACTTCAAGGTCTTGAACAGCACCCGCCTCAAGATCCGTGATCTCGCGGAGAATGCGGGGATAGACTTCAAGTACCAGGAGGACGGCTATCCACACTTCTTCTACATCGATGATCGCTCGAAAACCGGCGTTTTCAAGATCGGTGGGCACCGGGCGCGCCAGTTCCTGGACTATGCATTGTCTTCCGACCTGAGTTCGCTGCGACCGGGCGCGACGCAGCCCACCAAATTGAACACGCCGCGCGGCCAGATCCGCGGCGCTCTCACCTGCGTCAGCGCCGATACGTTCCGCCTGTCAGTGCCGGTCGCCAAAGCGGGCGTGGCTGGCACCTGGCTGCGCGATCTCTCTGACGGCTATGTTTCATTCAAGGCCGACGGCCGGCCTGATTATGACCCTTGCCATGCAGCGGGCCCTGTGATCGTCAGCGATTCAAAGAAGAAGTCCGCTGTCGCCCGCGGCAATCCCGTGAGCGCGGAAAAACCGTACTTCATCGGTATCGGCGCTGAGGCCGGCCGTGCAGTGGGCGCCACGGCGGGCGAGTCGGCATTCAGGAAGGCGCTTCCCGCCTTCAAATGGCGCGAGCCGGCCGAGGGGCAGCCAAGATTCACGCCCCTTCATGAAACGCATAAGTCCATGGGTGCCAAAATGGTACCGTTCGCGGGCTGGGACATGCCGGTCTGGTACACCTCGGTCGTCGAGGAACACCTTGCCACGCGGCAAGCGGCCGGCTTGTTCGATGTCAGTCACATGGGCGTCTACGACGTGCGCGGCGCCGACGCCGCCTCATTCCTGGATTCGGTCTGCGGCAATGACTGCGGAGGCTTGTTGCCCGGCGAGTCGTTGTACACGCATTTCCTCTTGCCTGACGCCGCCGTCGTGGACGACACGCTCGTTTACCGCCGCGGTTGGGAGAATTATCTCGTCGTGGTGAACGCCTCGAATGATGACAAGGATCGCACCTGGCTTGAGAATGTGCGGGATGGCAGGGTGCGCATCGACAACGCGCGCCCCTGGGCTCGCACCTATGGCTACGAGGCGCTCATCCGAAACCTGCGCGATCCAAAGTCCGGCGACGATATGCGCGTGGACATTGCCCTTCAGGGACCCAGATCGCGCGACATCCTGCTCGCCATGGGCGTGGACGCCGAGACGCGTTTGCGCATCATGAGCCTCAAGCGCACAGAGCTGTGCGACGCCACGGCGGGCGGTTTCGACCTGATCGCCTCGCGCACTGGATACACAGGGGAGAAGATGGCGTTTGAGTTGTTTGTCCATCCAGATCGCGCCGTGGATTTCTGGAACGCGTTGCTGAAGGTCGGCCAGCCGTTCGGCATCAAGCCCATCGGTCTGGGAGCCCGTGACTCTTTGAGGACGGAGGCCGGTCTGCCCCTATACGGTCACGAGATGGGCGATGGCTCTGGCAGGAATGGTGCACGGGATCTGGGCGTGGCAGAGGGCGGCTTCGGCTCCTATGTGAAAGTCTACAAACCGTGGTTCATCGGCCGCGAGGCTTATATGGCGCGCGAGAAGGAGCGCAAGGGTGTGGTCGTGCGCTTCCGCTTTGACGATCAGCGCGTGCGGATGGCTCACAACGGCGATCCTGTGGTGGACAAGGACGGCAAGTCCATCGGCTGGGTGACATCCTGCGCGGTGGACAGCGAGCGCTTCCTCACCGGCCAGGCATTTCTGGATTTGGCTCACACGGCCGAAGGCACACCCATTTTCATTCATCAGGGCGGCGTGACGGATCGTCCCGCTACGGCTGCGACGGTAGTGTCGAGGTTTCCAAAGGCGTGACTGGGACGGGAACGTCGAACGGCAGGATTGCTCTCCGCCCGCGTTTACCTTGAGAGAGCTGCAGTGAGCCGGCTGATGCGTCTCTTGCTCGGCGCCCTTGCTGGCGCAGCCATACTGGCTTCGTGCGCCTCCCCCACGGCTTCGTCCTACCCGATCTACAATCCCCCCACCCCTGAAAAAACCCACTCTCCCACCATCCTGAAGGTCAACATTGATTCGCCCGCCTCTGCGGCCCGGCTTGCTGACTCCCGTCCAAACATCATCGTCTTCCTCACGGATGACCAGCCCTATCACACGGTGGATTACATGCCAGCCGTCAAGCGCCAGCTCATCGCCGGCGGCATACGTTTTCAGAATGGTTTTGTCACGACCCCGCTGTGCTGTCCGGCACGAGTGAGCTTCCTTACCGGTGAATATGTCCATAACCACACTGTCTACACGGACCGGATGCCGATGGGAGGCGCCGGCAAATTCGACGCCTCTACCTCCATCGCCATGCCGGTGCATGATGCAGGCTACCGGACCGCGTACTTCGGAAAATACCTGAACGGCTATGAAACCCTGAGCCCCTACGGCGTCGTACCGCCCGGCTGGGATTCGTGGAAGGTGTTCCTCGACAAGAATATGAACTATAACGAGGACCTCGGCAGCCTGCAATACTATTTCGATTTCAACCTGTCGGAGAACGGGACGCCGGTCGAGTATCCAAAGTCGAAATCGGGTTTTAGCGGAGACGTCATCACCAAGGACGCGCTGGCGTTCATCCGCGACTCACGCGATGTGCCATTCTTCCTGATGCTTGGCTACTACAACCCCCACTCGCCCTATATCGCCGCACCGAGACACCAGGATGCCTTCCGCGCCGCGACCAACTGGGATTGGGTTCCCTACCGACCTCCGAGTTTCAACGAGCCGGACATCAGCGGTAAGCCCAAATATATAGCCGCCCTGTCGCCTCTGTCCCCGGCCGAGATCGACACCGTTCACCTGCAGATCCTGCGCTCGTTGCTTTCAGTCGACGATGGCGTGGCCTCGGTGTTGACCGCCCTGAAGAAGGCCGGCCTGGATCAGAACACCATTGTCCTCTACTTCTCCGACAACGGACTTACGCTCGGCGATCACCGCTTTGGCGCCTCAAAGAACTGTCCTTATGAAGCCTGCGTCAAGATTCCTTTCATCATCTACGCTCCCGGCTACTACGAGCCGCGCACGGATGCGCACCTTGTCGCCGATATTGACATTGCCCCTACGATTGCCGAATGGGCGGGCGCGGTCATTCCTCACAAGGTGGATGGCATGAGTCTGGTTCCATTGTTGAAAGATCCCTCGTCCGCCTGGCGCGACAGCATTCTGTTTGAACACTGGCCCACTGAGCAGGGCGTCGGCTCGATGATCCCCCGGTTCTCCTCAATCCGAACCGCCGAGTGGAAATACACCGAATATGACACGGGTGAGGTGGAGCTCTACGACTTGGTTCACGACCCGGACGAACTGCATAACCTGGCCGGCCAGGCGGACCTGAAAGACATCCAGGCCACACTGGCCTTGCAGCTCCAGGGACTGAAGCAGCACTGAGCGCCCTCTACCTGAAGTACGTGTCGTACAGCGGATTGCTGGCGAAGAGCAATGCCCCGCCCCCTCGATACAACAAGTGGTACCCCCGTAGCTGGCCGTTCTTCACGTCCATGTAGAACTGATACGTGTTTTGAAACTCGGCCGGATTGACTGCATTCTCCAGGGCCCCCGGTTGTGTGTAGTCCGCGATACGCTGGGACCAAAGGACGATCAGATCCGGTTTGACCGTTTCCACGGAGCGGTAATCAATGTTCCAGAAGCTTCTGACAATCCACCGTCGGGTATCCGGGAAGTACACCCTCACGTCACGAAACACCACCAGGGGGTCGGCGGATCGCACGCGGGGCAGATAGTCTTTCTCAATCGTCTCATAGAAAACCAGCGTTTCTGATCTCTGTTCACGGTCCAGCACCTCGCCGTATAGGCTGGCATCTTTGCGCACGAACGTGACGAATTGATAGCCGATGATCACCAGCACTATCCCGCCAATAAGCCAGCGCATGGGCCGGCGCGGCCGGTCGCTCTCAAACAACGGGCCGGCCAAGGGCACCAGGACACTGCTGAATATCGGAAGCAGGATCGGCAGAAAAAGATGTGTTGGCTTGATGGCGACCGCAAACAGCACGTACAGTCCAAATGGGACTGCCCAGGCGGCGATAAGCAGATGCAGCCTCTTATTGGGGCCGCGCCAGATGCCGATCACCAATGCCAGGAATGCCAGCAATAGAAAGACGGGGAGTCCGTACCAATCTTCGATGATCGGCAACCACGAGCCGGGGCCCTTTGCATAGGTCAGGATCCAGCCGCTGGACATGGCCGTGGATTGCTGGCTCATAATTCGGAGCATCCGCACGAGCTGGCTGGGGAAAACCAGAAATGGATTGCTGATCAGGATGGTGGCTGCCATGATCCCCGTGAAGGTTGCGCCGCGCAAGAAGGCCGCACGCCAGGTCAGCCGCTTGCCTACGACGCCGGCCAGCACATACGTGGGAATCGCGAGGACGAAAAACAAACCAATGACCTTCGTGCCTGCCGCAAGCCCGGCGGCGACGCCCGCAAGACCGAAATGACGGCCGAAGCGCAGATCATCTTGATCCAGGAAGAACAAGGTGAGCGCGACGAAGAAGAAGGCTAGGCTGTCCGCATGCCACCAAAGGTTGTTCTTCACGACTGCTGACACGGACAGCAGCAGGACAAACAAGACCATTGCTTCTGTGAGGGACTGGAACTTGGTTTGGACGTACGTAAGAAGCAGCAGCGCCGCAAGCATTGGGAGCACGCTGATGAACTCCCGCAGAAGCAGCATGTTGAGTTGGGTATCACCAAGGCCCTCTGCCAGTTGCACTGGCGCCACCAACAGCGCACTGCTGAAATAGAACGGTGAGCCGTAGTAGTAGTGGCGATAAGCGACGAAATTGAGGATGGTTTTGGGCAGTGTCTCGAGGGGCCTGAGCATCTTCGTCACCACCGGATACTGCGCGAACTCATCCGGTTGAAATAGGGAGATCATCATTTGGTCTTTTGCCCCGGTGTTGTTCGGGAAGACGAAAACGCCAAAGTAGATCACGCTGATGACGAGAAGCACCCCTAAGACGCCCCGTTCTCTGGCAGTCATGCGTCATTCATACCATCCGAAGTATGTACGGTCAATGCGGTGCCTGCTGCATGGCTGCCTGTCTCTTGCCAGGTGGGCGGTGCGTCCCCGGCCGCGAAGGTAGTCACCAGGTTCTCCAAGTTGTAAATCAGATAAAGCTAGTGTATAATATCCAGAAGCCCAGAACGTGCACGACTGCGCCTGCGGTTAGTCACCTCCGCCGATGAGGCCCTGACTGGACAAGTAGGCTTCCTCTACAGTTTTGGCTTGGAGTTGACGGTGGACGCGCGACTAGGGATTATTGGTTCGGTCCTCATTCTCATGAATGGAGTTGCCTGCGTCGGGGCAGCGGTCCCCGTTGCGCTGGCAAGCGCGACCTCAACTTCTAGTACCTTGGCGCCCATGGCTTCGGGGCTATTTATTGCTGCGCAATCTGTCGCAGCCTCCACGCCTTCTCCTTCCGTTTCTCGATCCCGCTTCGTCAAGATCAACATGCCTGTGCTGCTTGACCGCAACGGCCAGGCTCTCCCGCTCCCCGCCAACGCTGAGATCCCCCTCAATCTTTTCCCTGACGTTGCATATACGGGCGTGATCGAGCAGATCCAGCAAGACGGGGATGGCTATTCCTGGGTGGGTCATCTCAAGGACGTGGCAACCAGCTCCATGACCATCGTATACACTGCGGGCGTCTTTGCGGGCAATTTTGCCAGCCCAGCGGGTGTGTATGAGGTATCCAACGTGGGAGGCGATCTGTATGAGATCATTCAGATTGACCAAACCCCATTCCAAGGAGGTGACTAACGGCGTTGCAGCGACGTATTACATGTCTTCTTGGTCCCAACACTCATCGATCGCTATATATAAGAGGAGAATGAACATGATCTCGGTATTTCACCACTCTCGACTGGGAAAGCGCTTATTGAGCGCGTCGTTGCTGGCGGTTCTGCTGGCATCCTTTGTGACCGGCAGCCTGCCGACTGCCTACGCGCAGGGTGCGCCAGCCCTATTTGAAAATGCGGGTGCGGTCGCGGCGGCGGACATGCCGGCTTCGATAGCCCGCGCGAGTTATGTGAACGTAGATCTCGGACTTCTGATCGACGCGCAGGGACAAGCACGTAGCGCGCAGGCTCTGCCTGAGGTGAGCCTGAATCTCTTCCCCAACGCCAACTATACGGGCCTCATCTCGCGTGTCACGAAAGACAACTTTAGCACTTCTTGGATCGGCACGCTGCAGGGTGTGCCTGGCGGGTACTTCTATCTGGTCGTTGCGGACGGCGCCTTTGCCGCCCATATCGCCTCGACGCAAGGGGTCTACGAAGTGTCCGCGGGGGCCAATCATCGCTATAAGGCAGTCCAGATTGACCAGTCAAAGCTTGTGGACGAGCCTCCGGCATGGCATCCATCCTCGCCGGGTACGCTGGTTTCGCCCGCAGATCTGGGGCCAAACGCGGATACGGGCGCCCGGATTGACGTGATGGTCGTATACACTGCGGCGGCCCTGGCTGGTGCCGGCGGTCTCGCCAACATGAAGGCCGCCATCGCTCTTGCAATGACGGAAACCAACACGGGCTATGCCAATGCCGGTGTCACACCGCGGCTGCGACTGGTCCATATCGCTCAAGTCAGCTATGTCGAATCCGGCAATATCCAAACTGACGTGAACCGCCTGGCGAACTCCGCCGACGGCTATATGGACAACGTGCACTCCATGCGCAATACCTACGCGGCCGACATGGTCTCGCTGATCGTCGAGAACGGCGGCGGGTTCTGCGGCATCGCCGACGCGATTATGGCCTCCGCCGCAACTGCCTTCGATGTCACGGCGAGAAATTGCATGACCGGCTACTATTCATTCGGACACGAGTTCGGGCACCTGCAGGGCGCGCGGCATGACATGTATGCGGATCCCACCCTGGGTCTGTTTCCCTACGGCCACGGGTATGTGTACCTGCCCGCCCGCTGGCGCACAGTCATGGCGTACAACGACCTGTGCGCTGCCACTTCTCCCTTCACCAACTGCACCCGCTTGGACTACTGGTCCAACGACACGAAGACCTACGGCGGCGTGGCCATGGGCGACAGCACCCTGGCCAGGAACTACCAGGTGCTGAACAACACCGCGTATACGGTGGCCAACTTCCGTATCCAAAAGATCGCTGAGAATTTCAATTCAACGTTCAACGGCAGTGCCGCCGGATGGCCCGCAGTCAGCGGTGTGTGGGCGCTTGCCAGTTCTGCCTACTATACGACTGTCGGCATTGCGAATCGTTGGAGCAGCATCGCACACACGGGGACTTATGGAGATGTCACCTACCAGGCTCGCATGAAGCGGGCTGGTTGCAGCGCGTGTTCCAACAGCCTGATAATCCGTGGGAACCCAGCCAGCCTTCGATCCGATAACATGTGGCGGCCCGGATACTTGTTTGAGTATACGAATGGCGGCGCGTTCTCGGTATGGAACGAAGGCCCCACTGGGACAGCGACGGCCCTGAAGCCATGGACGATGAGCGCCGCGATTGTGCACGGTGGCTGGAATACGCTGAAGGTCATTGCCGTCGGCTCCTCGCTGAAGTTCTACATCAACGGCACGCTGGTCTGGTCGGGCAATAGCAGTGCCTACGCAACCGGCCGCGTAGGTGTGATGATGTATCGGGACGGCGTCAGTACAGGCAATAAGCTCTATGTGGACTGGGCAACGTTGTCCACCACGCCCACCGCGGACGTCAATCCGAACGCCGACATTGCACCGGGCATTGAAGTTCCTGGCGGCACGATGAATGAATCGCCGTAAGCTCTCCGTTTGATAGCTGGGAACGGGCATAGCACGCAAAACAAGCCGGGACTCTCAGTCCCGGCTTGTTCTGCGTGCAGGGGATATGTACACGGTGCTAAAAACCTGGCGGGCCGACTTGCCGCCGAGTCTCGGGTATTCCGGTGCGCTTCTATATCGGGACTAACATCCCCGGAATTGCGGATGGATGTCGCTTTTGCAGTCCTCCCAATTCCTGTAGCATGGAAGCGTAGGGGCGGGCACTTATGCGACTCAAGGACCGGTTCATCAAGCCATCGACGCTCGCATTCCTCAGAGAGGCGCGCAACACTCCCAATTACTCCTGCCTTGACCTGCTCCACGGCTATGTGTATGCGCGCTGGCCATATCTCTACATTGGGATTGGTACAGGGGAACACCCGGCCAGCAAATGGTTTGCTCTTCTGGCGGGCATGTTCAATCGCTTCACTACCCGCAGGAAGAAGAACGAGCGGGCGGATGCCCGGATTGGCTTTGCTGACACCTACCACGGCAAGGCGGTTCCGCTGCATGCTGCAGAACAGTTGGTCCACATTCACGACGAATTGACCATCCCCGACCTTGAACAGGTCATACCATACAAGCGTGCCCGCTCCATCATCATCAACAATCCGCACCACATTGTTGTGCTGGATTGTCCCTGCCGCCTCTCGCGGCACGAGCCTTGCCTGCCCCTGGACGTGTGTTTGATCGTCGGCGATCCCTTTGCGAGTTTTGTGCGCGAACACCACCCCGATCGTTCGCGTTGGGTCACGCGCGACGAGGCCGTGGCCATCCTCAGGGCTGAAGACGAACGCGGGCATGTGCACCATGCCTTCTTCAAAGATGCCATGCTCGATCGCTTCTACGCCATCTGCAATTGCTGCTCATGCTGCTGCGGCGCCATGCAGGCACAACGCAATGGAACCCCCATGCTGGCTTCCTCGGGCTACGTCTCTCAGGTCGACAAGGACCTATGCATCGCTTGCGGCGACTGTAACCCCTACTGTCAGTTCGACGCCCTCCAACTCGAGGACGGCATGAACCACGTCATCTACGAGAAATGTATGGGATGTGGTGTGTGCACCGGCAAGTGTGAACAGGGGGCCCTGTCACTCGTCCGCGACGAGGCCAAGGGGTTTCCTCTCGAGATTTGCAGCGAGATGGCGGACATTCTTCCGGTCGGATAGTCTCGCCCCACCCGGTGTTTCAAACATACTCGCTGCCCCTCTATCCTTTCAACGCCGCTAATGGACGCGGGATGACGCTTCCGCGACACACTTCTCGTTTCGCGCGAGGGAATTGTCTTTTGGACCGGGAAACCGTATACTTGGATCGGTTGGACAGACTCTAGCAGGCTGCAAGGAGGCTCTATGACCAAGAGATTTGGCCTGTGGATCGACCACAAGCAAGCAGTGATTGTGATCCTTGGCGAACAGACACAAAGTATCAGAAAAATCAAATCCGGGGTCGAAAGACATATACATTATCGGGGGGCAACGCATCCAAAGTCGCCGTACAGCCCGCAATACCAACAAGGCGACGATCAGCTCGACAACCAATATACCGTGCATATTAACAAGTACTACGCTGACATCATCACGCAGATCCGCGGCGCCGAGGCGCTTCTGATCTTCGGCCCCGGGGAGGCCAAGTCTGAGCTCAAGACACGACTGGCCCGTGAAAAAGGATATACCAAGAGCATTCAAGTCGAGACCGCCGACAAGATGACCGAACGCCAAATTGCGGCCAAAGTGCGCAGGTACTTTCAGGGGGCGGACTCATCCGCTTAGCTCACGGGCGAGGCCATTGCGTTAGGCGCCCGGGTTTCACCGCGCGCTCATGAGGTTGAGAGGCCAGCTACCACGGTGCGCCGCCTTCCAATAATCCATGCAGTGTCCTCTAGGCTTCGCCTAGCCAGCCTACGATCCTTCCATCATCCACGTGAGAGGAGTTTATCTGTATGCGACTCAAGACAAGTACCATTCTCTTGACGTTTGTCTGGTGCCTGTTCATGGGCGTCACGGCTGGATCCATCGGTCTGGGTGCGCTCTACCCGCCTCTCAACTACATTGCCGGACCTTTCGTCTGCCCTGGCGGCCAGATGCAGGTGGATCAGCAAGTCTACAATCCTTACCCCGGAACAACAATCACGACTCTCACGTGGTATTGCGCCGACGTAAGGAGCGGGGCCAGAGTGGAACTCAGCCTGTTTCCTATCAGCTTGGTGGCCGGCTTGATCTACGGCTTTCTGTTCTTTGTACTGGTCATCTGTGTAATGTGGTTCAGGGCCGGGCGCGGGATGGAGACACAGGCGGCCCCTGTCTCAGTCGATCCTGAGCTCGATACTCTGCGCGTTCTGGAACGGGAAGAGCAGGCGCAGCAACCCGGCGCTACCACTCGCCGCCTCGCGGAAGCGGGCTCGGACGTGGCAGGCCGTCTTGCAACCGCGGAAGGCGTTTTGGCGAGGATGAAGGAATTGCATCAGCTCCGCGCCTCGAACTTGATCAGCGAAGCAGAGTACCAAGCGAAACGGAAGGAGATCCTGGACGGGCTTTAGCATGTGCCTCCAAAGCAATCAGCCTTACCAGATCCCACGTCTGCACGGCTTCGGTGTTCCTGTTTGCTGACTGCTGCTTACCGGATTTCGCGCTGCGGTATCTCTCCCGACCGGCTCAGCCAATCGTCGCCACGTGGGATAATACCTGTTACAAACGGAGTGTAATATGTCTAGGGACACTACCCGTCAGTTCGTGAACCTGCTGGCCGCCATCCTGGCCCTTGTCGTGAACGTTCTGGCCGTTGCGCTTCCGCTCAATGGCAAGAACACCGCCGACATCTCGAATCGCTTTCCCGTCTATTTCGTCCCCGCAGGCTATGTGTTCTCGATCTGGGGGATTATCTACATCGGCTGGATCGCCTTTGTGCTCTATCAGTTCCGGCCCTCGCAAAAGGCCAGCCCCCGGCTGCGGCCGCTCGGTTATCTCTTCGCCCTGAGTTGCTTGCTGAATGGAGCCTGGCTGTTCTGCTGGCACTACGAACAGTTCGGCCTCAGCGTTCTCGTCATGCTGGCCCTGCTTGGCTCGCTGATTGCTGCCTATCTCAAACTCAATGTCGGCCGTCTCTCCGTGGGTCCCTTGGAGAAGTGGTGTGTCGATATCCCGTTCAGTCTGTATCTCGGCTGGATTACGGTTGCCACCGTGGCGAATATATCGGATTTTCTATATTTCGTCGGCTGGAGCGGGTTCGGGATAGCCGCTCAAGTCTGGGCGGTCATTATGCTTGCCGTTGCGAGTCTGCTTGGCCTGGCTATGGCCCTCAGCCGGAGAGACTCGGGCTACTTGTTTGTGCTGGTTTGGGCCTTCATCGGGATTGCCCTGAAACAGGCGGCTGCCGCGCCGGTCGCCACTGCGGCGTGGGTCGCGGCCTTAGTGGCCCTCGCTTTGGCGGGGCTCAGCATGGTCCAACGGCGCATCCCAACCGCCTAAACGCTCCGCGCTGTACTTCTCGGCGCGTACGGTTCAGTCTGCCGCATTCTCATCCCAGCTTTCTCAAGAGAAACAATTCCTCCGCTCCGCGGCGCGGCGAGACCGAATCATGAGGCACCTCGCGCGCTTCGAGCTTGAAGCCACGCGGTACAAACAGACCGAGGACCTCGGCTTCCGAAACCGCAAATGGCGGCCCGCCTGGGCGTCCATCCAGTGGGAAAGCCAGGTCGATGTAATAACCGCCAGGCTTAAGCAGCCGACTCACCATGTCTGCATACTCTGCGCGGCGCCCCGGATCGATCGCGCAAAAGCATGTGTATTCCAGCACGTAGTCAAATGACTCATCCAACTCCGCGGGTAGACCGAAGATGTCATGCTGCAGGACTCGCACGGGCGCATTGGCTTGCGCCAGCCGCTGCATCTCACGGACCGCGTAACTCGTGAAATCCACGGCCGTGACATCAAAGCCGTAGCGGGCGAACTCACGGGCGTCATGGCCTCGTCCCGCCCCGGGCACGAGCATCCTGCCAGGCGGGAAACGGCCGCTGGAAGCCAGGCGCATGAACGCCGGCGTGGGTCCACCCAGATCCCATCCGTCGGTTTTGCCCTGGTAGTCCGACTCCCATTTCGCCGGAAAATTCACCTCGGGGGTCATGGCGCTTTGGACTGCGGCTCTGCCAGCAATCTTACGGAAGACGGTAGAATTGCCGGCATCCCCCAACTCCGCTTCCATGAAAAACTTCGCCTCCCCATACAACCAGATCCCCAAGACGGAAATCCATTGTCATCTTGAGGGAGCGATTCGCACACAGACCCTCATTGACGTTGCCCGGCAATACAATCTGCCTCTGCCATCCTATGATGTCGATAAGCTCAACAAGCACGTGAAGGTCCTCGACCAGCAGCGCGATCTGCATGCGGTGCTGCAGGCTTTCACGATTGCCCAGAACAGCCTCGCCTCGCCGGCAGTGGTCGAACGCATCGCCTGGGAGCTGTTTGAGGACTCCGCCCGCCAGAACATCAAGCTCTTCGAAGTCCGTTTCTCACCCGACTGGGCCTTCAGTAGCCACCAATTGAGCTGGGACGAGGCTCTCGAGGGCATCCTGCGGGCCAAAGCCCGCGCCGAGCAGGACTTCGACATGGCGATCGGCCTGATCGCCATCACCTCCCGCAGTCGCGGGCCCGCCTCTGGCGTAAAGACCGTGGATTGGGCCATCCGCCATCGCGGCCAGATCCTGGGCATTGATTTGGCGGATAGTGAGCGGGACTTCCCGCTGCGCGAGTTTATCGGCCCGATCATCAAAGCCAAGGACGCCGGGCTGAAAGTCACCATTCATACGGGCGAAGACACGCCCGCCTCCTTCGTGGTCGACACCATCCAGCTGGCCAGTCCGGACCGCATCGGCCACGGCATCCACATCCTTGAGGACATGCATGCCGTCGGGTTGGTCAAGGAGCGCGGCATTACTCTTGAAGTCAATCCCTGGAGCAACTACCTCACCAGCTCTGTTCCCCGCCTCGAGGAAAATCCCCTCAAGCGGCTATTTGATCTGTGCGTGCGCGTCACGATCAACTCCGACGATCCCGAGGTGCTCGACACGAATTTGAACAACGAATATCGTATCGCCCACGAAGTCCTGGGCATGAGCTTCGACGATCTTGCGGCCTGCAATCGGTATGCCTATGAGGCCTCGTTCATACCCGAGGCCGCTAGAGCTGGCATCTGGCGGAAATACTTCGCCCCTGTCGGGAAGGCCGCGGCCACCTAGAGCGCGGCAATTCCATGCGCATCACATTCCCGGTCACGGTCCATCTCTTCTTCCTGCGCGGGCGGCAGATACTCTTGTCGCGGCGTTTCCAGACCGGCTATCGCGATGGAGAATACAGTGTCCCCGCCGGGCACTTGGACGGAGACGAAACTGTGATATCTGCGGCTGCCCGCGAGGCCGCAGAGGAGATTGGCCTCCTGATTAGGACAGACGATATTCGCTTTTCAAGTGTGATGCACCGTCGTGAGGGCGATGAGCGTGTGGATTTCTTTGTCCAGGTGCTCGCATGGCAGGGTGAGCCGTTCAATAACGAGCCGAACAAGTGCGACGACTTGTGCTGGGCCGATCTTGAGTCTCTTCCCCAAAACACGGTACCCTACGTCAGGCGCGCCATCCAGAATCACATCAGTGGCCTGCGCTTCGATGAGTTCGGCTGGCCTGGGACGCCATGAAGCAGTTCCGCGCCCGGCCCATCATTGCTGTCGCCCTCCTATTCTTT
>JBGPAT010000010.1:0-21176 GCA_041480885.1 Anaerolineae bacterium | reverse complement strand
CACGTCATCCGCTTTCTCGGCTAGGCGTTGGTTCGCCCACCCCAGCAGGTCACGGAATAGACGTCCAGCCGGATAGAGGGGAACAAGTCCTTCGCCCACCTCATTAGACACGACCAGCCAGCATGCCGGAATGGCCTCGATAGCTCCCAGCAGATCAGCGATCTCGCCTTCGACCGCAGCCTGCGCCGACGCCTCATCCGGACTGTCCACGTCCCCGGCGGCCTCCAGAATCGCGTTGGACACGAGCAGGGTCAGACAATCCAATATCAGGACGCCTGCTTTCGACGGCTCAGCCCGCAGGTGCCTGCCCACGTGAGTGGGAAGTTCCAGCGTCTGCCAGTCCGCAGCACGTCTCTGCCTATGCACGGCGATTCGCCTCTGCATCTCCTCGTCCAGCCCCTGCCCCGTAGCAATGTACAGGACCGGCTGCTGCTCTTGCATGGCCAGGCGCTCCGCATGTCCGGACTTGCCGCTGCGCGCTCCGCCGATGATGAACGTGAGCTTGGGTAGACCTTGTTGCCTCATTGCCAGGCGCGACATCACCGGCTATCCAGGTCCAGACAGATGACTCGTATCATTTAATAGGAACAGGACTGCTCCGGCATCGGTTAGCCTCAGCTCTGACAACGAGGCGTTCGACAGCTGCAAGTTCCTGGATATTCCTGGGGGCAGGCCCAGCGCCGCGACGATCAGGATCTGGAGCGAACCTCCGTGTCCGGTCACGATGATGGTCTGCTCCGGGTGCGCAGCACAGATATCCTTGTAAGCAGCCTCGACGCGCCCGGCCAAGGTCAGCAGCGTCTCACCGTTGGGTGGCGCCACGTGCAGTGGGTCAGCTTGCCATTTGGCCAGGCCGGCCGAGTCACGCTCGACCATCTCGGCGTAGGTTTGTCCTTGCCAGTCCCCAAAGTGCAACTCTCTCAGCCGGGCATCCAACTTGACCTCGGGGTGGGATCCGATGGCCGATTGGATCGCAAGCGCCGTCTCGCGAGCGCGGCCCAGGTCGCTGCTGTAGATTGCCGCCGGCTGTTCGGTCACCAATCGCTTGGCGACAGCCAGGACCTGCGCCCGGCCCATCTCATCCAGGGGGACATCCAGCTGCCCCATGAAACGGCCATCCGCGTTCCACGCGGTCTGGCCGTGACGGACGAGCAGCAGGCGCGTGCTCATGGCATCGCCGAGGCGGTCAGGAGGACAGTGGCCTCGATCAGCATATTGACCGCGCCGTAGGTATCGCCGCTCATGCCGGGAATGCGGCTCAGCACAAATCGCGCGCTCAGCCACCAGACCAGGCCCGCCGCCAGCAGCGCAGCCACGGGCAAGTAGTTCCCCAGCCTCCAGCTCAGGAGAGCCGCAACGGCGCAGGCCGTCACCGTCGCGATCACCGCCTGCGGCGCTCGCGCATGATCTTTCACATCCCTGCCCAGGCCCTCCGGTCGGGCGTAGGGAAAGGCCACCACGGCCAGCGTCATGCCCCAGCGGCCCAGGATGGGTGCCAGGAGCAGGATCGCCCAGCGTTGGCCCGCCGCAACGGCGCTCAACGAAGCGAACATGATCAGCAACAGCACTGCCCCGCCGGCCACCCCGTATGCCCCGACGCGCTCGTCACGCATGATCTCGAGGCGGCGCTCCGGCGTGCTGCCTCCCAGCAGGCCATCACAAGCATCCAGAAATCCATCGAAATGCAGTGCACCCGTGAGAACGATCCAGATCGCCAGGATGAGTGCCGATCGGACTTGCACCGGAAAGCGGAGTCCCAGCAGCGCATCCGCCAGCACCAGCAGCGCGCCCAGCAGCAGACCCACCAGAGGATAAAAGCCCGTGGCGTGCCCCAGTTCCTGTGGCGTGAAGGCGCGCCGGATGAACGCGGGGGAGACCAGCAAGAACTGAATGGCAGCCAGGATGGCGATCATCGCACTTTGCTTTCCACTGCAGCAGGAAAGTCGCAGTATCCTTGGTGCCCCTCTCGTCTGTTGTGTGGCATCCCTATTCTGTCTTCTCCGAAACCCCGGCTTCGCCGAAAGTTGCCATCTCATCCAGCGTGCGGCAGGCGGCCTCCACCAGCTGCATGGCAAGCACGGCCCCCGTGCCCTCGCCGAGCCGCAGGTTCAGGTCCAGCAGCGGCCGCAACTGAAGCCAGGTCAGCATCAACGCGTGTCCGCGTTCTTGCGAGACGTGTGCGCTAATCAAATAGTCGCGCGCCGCAGGCGCCAGCTTGACAGCGATCATGGCTGCGGCGCCCGAAATGAAGCCGTCGATCACCACCGGCTTGCGGTGGGCAGCCGCCGCGAGGATCGCGCCCGCCAGACCGCCGATCTCAAAGCCGCCCACTTTGCGCAGCACATCCAGCCCGTCGTGCGCATCCGGCCGGTTCACTTCGAGGCCGCGGCGGATGGCTGAAACCTTCCGCCGCAGGCCGGCGTCATCCACGCCCGTGCCGCGGCCCGCAACCTCTTCCGGCGACTTGCCGCTGAGCGCTGCGGCGATCGCAGCCGAGGGCGTCGTGTTGCCAATGCCCATGTCTCCGGTCGCCAGGATATCCAGCCCGTACGCGATTTCTCTCTCGACGATCTCGGCCCCGGCCAGGATCGATTCTACAGCCTGAGTCCGCCTCATGGCCGGACCTTTGGCCAGGTTGGCCGTCCCACGTCCGATCTTCCGGATGGTCAGCTGATCCGCCGGTGGAAGGTCAGCCGCGACTCCCATGTCCACCACGACCACGCGCGCACCCGCCTGCCGCGCCAGCACATTGATCGCCGCGCCGCCGTCCAGGAAGTTCAACACCATCTGGAGGGTCACTTCGCGTGGATACGCACTGACGCCCTCCTCCACCACGCCGTGGTCGCCCGCCATCACGACCACCACCTTGTCTCGCAGGCGCGGCCTAGCCTGAGCCGTCATCCCCGCCACCTGGATCGAAATCTCCTCCAGGCGGCCGAGACTTCCCCGTGGCTTGGTGAGTTCGTCCTGCCGCTTGCGCGCAGCTTGCATGGCTGCCTCGTCCAGCGGCGGGATGCCCGTGATCAGCTCTTCAAGCTTCATTTCAAGTTCCACAGGTTCGTTGGCCCTCCGCCGCCGTTGCCACGATGCTGAGGCCGGTGCGCTGAGGACATCTCCTCTTCGATCTTCCCGCCCGGCAAGAATCAGAATTCGATGCCTGCCTGTGCTTTCAACCCTTCATCAAATGGATGCTTGATAGATTCCATCCTGGTCACCAGGTCCGCATACTCGATCAAGACCTCGGGCGCATCGCGTCCGGTGATCACGAGATGCAGCTCCGGCGGCTTGTGGGCCCTCAGCCAATCGATTACTTGGGTGGGCTCGAGCCATCCAAAGTGCAGCGGGTATGTAAACTCATCCAGCAGGATAAGATCATACTGTCCGCTCTGGATCTTTTCCTGCGCCAGTTCCCAACCCTTCACAGCGTGCCGGATTGTTTCATCCATATCTTTGGACGTCCAGGTAAAGCCGTCGCCCATCGAATGCCATTCGATGCCGAGCTTGCGGGCGGCCTTGACCTCGCCCCACTGGCCGGTCTCCGCCTTGATGAATTGGATAACGCAGATCCGAAAGTCGCGTCCCCACGCCCGCAGGACCAGGCCCAGTGCGGCCGTGCTCTTGCCCTTGCCCTCGCCTGTATTGACGATCACCAGGCCCTTTCTCATGACCCTTCCTTTCCGCCTCCGTCTGGCAGCACCAGAGGACTGCCGTAGACCGGATGCGGGATGACGCGCACAGGCATCTCGTACACGCGGGATAGGTTCGCTTCGGTCAGGACCTCGTTCGGGGTTCCTATGGCCTGCACCCGCCCGTCGACCAGCAGCGCCACGCGGTCCGCGTACATGCCCGCCAGGTTCAGGTCATGCAGCACCATGAGCACTGCCAGGTGCTTGTTCACGGCCAGTCCACGGATCAGCCGGATGAGACTCTCCCGGTGCTGCAGATCCAGATGGGTCGTCGGTTCATCCAGCAGCAGGACCGGCGTATCTTGAGCGAGCGCGCGGGCCAACAGGACGCGTTGCTGTTCTCCGCCGGAGAGCTCGCCGACGTATCGTTCCGCCAGTGACAGCATGTGCGTGTGTTCGAGCGCGTAGTGCACCCGCTCCTGGTCTCGTGCTCCCGTCCGGCCCAGCCAGCCCAGATGCGGGGTCCTCCCTAACATGATCGTCTCATACACGGTGAAGGCG
This sequence comes from Anaerolineae bacterium, assembly GCA_041480885.1. Classification (GTDB taxonomy): domain Bacteria; phylum Chloroflexota; class Anaerolineae; order Anaerolineales; family Villigracilaceae; genus Fen-1038. The sequence goes on along the minus strand of JBGPAT010000010.1, from coordinate 16,989 downwards.
GGCGGCAGGCTGCGCGCCTGTGGCACGACTGCCACATAACGCGCGCGCTCCATTGTGGACAGACTGGAAAGCAGCTTGCCATCGATGCGGACCTCACCCGCTTGGATGGGGACGACGCCGCTGACCGCGCGGATCAGCGTAGACTTGCCGGCGCCGTTCGGCCCAACCAGGGCCACCACCTCGCCGCTCTGGACGGTCAACGAAAAATCGTGCACAACCGGGCCGGAATCATACCCAGCCGTCAACCTATCTATCGCTAGCATGCCTGCTCAGGTATTAGATCGCAATAGCAGAAACGATCATCCTTCAGGACGACCTCTCCCAACCTGTGGGATATGCTTCTTCGGAAGATCGGGCCTTCGTACACAAATGAGTGATATTCCCCGTTTTCCCCACATACGTCAACCGTTGCAGGCAGGTCGGCCACGAACTGCTCGTCGATCATTCTGCCAACAAACCGACGGTCAAGCGTCTGGGTATCTACACACACCGTGATGGCTTTGAAGCCCGATCCGATAAACCGCCTCATCAGTTCCGCGGTATCCTGCTTCCACAGGGGGAACATCCCGTTCATACCCAGCCGGGCGAGATTCTTCTCCCGATATTCTTTCAAATCCGCAAGAAAGATATCGCCAAAAACGACCGAGGTTACGCCACTCTCTTTGAATCTCTTCAAGGTCGCGGCCATTTTTGACTCATATTCGTCGTTGGAGGCCTGTTTTGAAATCAGTACTTCCTCCAGAGGCAGCCCCAGCGATTCTGCCTGTTGTCTGAGCAAGCTCCGGCGGACGCCGTGCATGCTGATCCGACCGTAGTCCTCTGTCACAGTCGTAAGCAGGGCAGCGATCTGGCACTGGCGGCCCGCAAGAATGTCGTGGACTGCCATGGCGCTGTCTTTTCCGCCGCTCCACGAAGAGATGACTCTTTCCACGCTACGGGTCCCCCACAATCACCAGTATCCCTGACTCTTGGCACGCCGCAGCACCCACAGGAAGAAGGGTGCGCCCGCCAAAGCCGTCACAATGCCAACCGGCAGGATCTGCGGAGCCAGGACAATCCGCGATAGCAGATCCGCGACCAGCAACGCCGTCCCTCCCCCAATGATCGATAATGGGATCAGTCGGCGATAGTCCGCTCCCCACAGCAGCCGCACCAGATGCGGCACGATCAGGCCAATGAAACCGATCACGCCCGAAAACGCCACGGCCGAAGCGGTCGTCAACGACGCCGCCAGGATCAGCCAGAACTTGACGCGCTCCGCGGGCAATCCCATTTGGCTGGCCTGCTCCTCGCCGAATTGCAGCACGTTCAATGCATGCCCGGCTGCCAGCAGCGCACCCAGGCCGAGCAACACGTAAGGCAGCAGCGCGATGACCGGCTCCCAGCCGCTCATCGGCGATCCGCCCAGCAGCCAGCCGGTGGCGCGGCGCAACTCTTCATTTGAACGCAGCATCAGGAACGAGGTCAGTGACGTGGCAAATGAGCTGATTGCCACCCCCGCCAAGATTAACGTGGTCGTAGGCAGGCTCTTTCCGATACGGGCCAAGCCATAGACGATCATGACGGTGATCAGCGCTCCCGCAAAGGCGGCCGCCGGAATCACGGACAGTCCGGCCAGGTCCGCCGGCCAGCGGATGCTCATGGCGATCACTGCGCCCAGGCCCGCGCCCGAGGCAACACCAATCAGATATGGGTCGGCGAGCGGATTGCGGAAAAGGCCCTGATAGCCCGCACCGCTCCCAGCCAGCGCCGCGCCCGTCAGCAGGATTAGCAGGGCGTGCGGCATGCGGATCTCGAAGAGAATCGTCGAGAACATGGCGGCCGCATCCGCCGACAGTTGGGCGCCGGCCGCGTTGCCGGCGAGCAGCGCGAGGATCGCCCGTGGCGAGATGTAGACCGGCCCGATCGCCACGCTCAGGATCAGGGCGATGATCAGTGCCAACAGACTCCAGAGCATGGCACGCGCCAGGGTCATGTGATCACGTCGTTGCTAGCACGCCAGTGCGAGCACTGCACGCGGAAGCGCGCACATGCTACGGCCAATGCGCTATTCTCTTGCCGCCATTGCAGGCAAACTGCGAAGCTTGCGCTTTCGCCGATCCAGAAGGGTCTCATTTGAATAAGTCCGGGTGCAATAGCTTGGCCATCGCTTCAAGACCATCCACCAGCCTCGGACCAGGCCGGCTGACCAGATTGTCATCGAAGATGAATATCTGGTTTTGCTGCACTGCTTTCAGCGCGTCCCAACCCGTCCGCCTCTTCACTTGATCCGCCGTCACTCCGCCGTACGTATTGTCACCAAGCACGATCATATCGGGCTGCCGCGCAAGCAGTGCCTCAACGCTCACCTGCACCCAATCGCCCTTTAGGTCCGCGCCGAAATCCTGACCTCCCGCGGCGCGGATTAGCAGATCCACGAACGTATCCGGGCCGGAAGTGTAGGGTGCGTTGGGATCGGTGGCATCCAATTCGTAATACACCGCCGGTTTCTGTGTGACGGTGGCGACTTTCTGGGTCACTGCCTCCACGCGCCCCTTGAGCGAATCGATCAGGGCTGCAGCCTCCTTCTCATGGCCAGTAAGGATTGCGGCGGTTTGCAGATTGGCATACAGGTCATCGAAACTCTTCGGATTCGGTAGGACATAGACGATCAGCCCGGCCTTTTGAAGGTCCGCGATCTGCTCGGGTGGCGTCAGCGGCGCGGCCATCACCAGGTCCGGTTTCTTGGACAGGATGAGCTCCGTGTTGAGGGTCGTGAAGCCTCCGCCGATGTCGGTGACCTGTTTAGCATCTGCCGGATAGTCTGAGTAGGAGTCTCGGCCAACCAGCTGTGTGCCCGCCCCGATGGCGAACAGGATCTCAGTGTTGGATGGCGCCAGCGAGACGATGCGCTGCGCCGGGTGCTCCAGCGTGATCTCGTGCCCAAGACCGTCGGTCAAGTGAATGGCCTGAGCGACCGATGCAGGCTTCGCCGCAGACGCGCAGGCAGTCAGCAGGACCGTCAAAACAATAAGGGTAGGTCTTCGAAGCATCGTATCCTTCCATGCAGCAAGCCCACGAGTGGCCGCCGACTTGAAATAGAACTCCCCAGTCATCGGCTGGGGAGGTGGGAGAGGCATTTTGCCGCAGGGCGCTGTCCTCCACCTCCTTTCCGCGGGAGTGTGGCGAACGGACCAAGGCGGGCGACCTGACTCATGCCAGTTCCACGTACACAGTCACTGACTGCACTTCACTGGCACTTACAGTTGCGCGACAGCGCCGGATTCACACCGGCTTCGCCGCTTCTGGTCCTATTCGATTGAGAGGTCATTGTATGCGGGGCTGGATGAAACGTCAAGTAGAGCCCAAGGCTGCGGCTTCGGCGCCTCGCCCGTTGCGAGCACGACCAGCGCGGCCACAACGCTCAGCGCGATCTTCTCGACTGCTCGCTTCGCTGTCGGATCGCACGGATCAACCCCCGAAAGACCAGACGGTGCAGCGGTCCCAGCATGAACCAGTAAAGAAATCCGGGCAGCCCGCGCGGCGCAAAGAAAGCGGTCTGCGTCACAAGCGTCGACTGATCGGATTGCTCGTCGAGGCGCCACTCCATCCAACCCTCGCCCGGCGCGCGCAATTCCGAGTGCAGCCTCAACATGCAGCCGCGTTCCACGGCCTCCACGCGATAATAGTCGATCCGGTCTCCGGCCTTGAGCAATGGATCTCCCTGGCCATCAGGTTCAAGAGAGATCCCGTCTTTCTTGCTTGCCTTAATGTCCGTTCGTGTGTTTGGTCGTGAGACAAGCCGGTCGAGCCAGCCTCGCAAACGCCAGAGCCAGTTGGCGTACGGCCAGCCATGCGCGCCTCCCATGTCCGCAAAGACACGATACACGGCCTCGGCCGAAGCACTGACTTTGAGCCTGCGATAATCCAAAAAGAAGCCTTCATGCTTGATCGTGGCAGCCTCGCGGGTCATGCCCTCCCAGACCCGCTCCAATCGGACGGGTACGAGGTCGTCGAGAGCCTCCTGCACCGCCTCACGATACGGCACCAGCCGGACATCCGGAAAGGTCCTCCGGGCGTCCTCTTTCAGTACGATCGAATCGGACTGCAGTCCTCCCACAAGCGGCGTGGCGATCGCGTACGGTACGGGGGTCAGCCAATCAACGAAGCGCGCCATCAGCGGGATCGGAACGCCACGTACAGTGAACAGCCGGCGCTTCAGCCCGCGCTGGCGGGCATATCGGAGCATGGTATCGGCATACAGCATGACCTCCGGCCCGCCCAGTTCGTAGATTCCGCCGCGCGCCTCGGAGCGATCCAGCGCCTCCACCAGGTAATCGATTACGTTGCTGGCTGCGATCGGTTGAGCCTTGTTGCGCAGCCAGGTTGGTCCCGGCAGGATGGGAAAAGACTCCGTGAGAAACCGTATCATTTCGAACGAGATGCTGCCCGCGCCCACGATCACCCCTGCTCGAAACTCCGTCACAGGCACCCGGCCCTGCCGCAGGATCTCGCCTGTCTCGATCCGTGACCGCATGTGCGGCGCGATGTTCTTCGCGTTCGGGTCAGCCAGACCCCCCAGATAGATGATGTGCTGGATGCCGGCCTGCTCGGCCGCCGAAACAAACCGCTGCGCGCTCTCTCTTTCAACGCGCGTGTAGCCCCGGCCGGCAGCCATGCTGTGGATCAGGTAGTACGTTGTGTGGATGCCCTCCAGCGCTGCGGCCAGACTCTCCGGCTCCGTCGTATTCCCCCGCATCACGTCCACCTTTGATTGCCACGGGCGTCCTGCCAGGCGTTCAGGCTCGCGCGCCAGGGCACGCACTGTATGGCCGCGATCCACCAAGCGCGGGATCAGCCGGCTGGCGATATATCCATTTGCGCCCGTGACCAACACCCGCAATCGATTCACGTTCGGCCCAGCATCCGTGCGCGCGCTGCAATGCGTCGGATCAGGCCATTGAACAGAAAAGCATGGAACGGCCACATCGCATACCAGTACACGAATCCCCAGAAGCCCTTCGGCGCGAAGTATGCGGTCTCCGTCAGCAGTGTCTTGCCGTCCCCTTGCGGAGCTGATTCAAATTGCAGCCATGCCTTGCCCGGCACGATCATCTCTGCCCGCAGGCGCATCAGCCGGTCCTCTTCCACAGCCTCCACGCGCCAGAAGTCAAGCGACTCGCCCGGGCGGATCTCATCCGGATGACGGCGGCCGCGTCGGATGCCGACGCCGCCGAGCGCTTTGTCGATCCAGCCTCGGAAGGCCCAGGCCCAGTCCATGTACAGCCAGCCGCGGCTGCCGCCGACTCCCGTGTAAGCCCTGAACACGGCGGACGGCGTGACATCCAGCGCCAGCGTGCGCCGTTCCAGCATCATGCCCTCTTCCACCGCGAACTTGTACGGCTTGACGTCTCCTGCCGAATTGACCAGCGCATCCGACCATGACGTCTCGACCACGTCGCTCAGGGCGCGGCCCAGCGCGACCTGCACGGCAGCTTGGAAATCCATTGGCTTGATCTGTGGAAAGAGCCGCTGGGCTTCATCGTCATGGACGATCAAGTTCGCCCGCAGCCCTTCGATCAGCGGCAGCACGACCCGCCAATGGATTGGCGTGACCATGTGCACCCAGTATGCCGAGAGGCGCGGCGCGTAGAATGGTGTACGGATCAAGATGCGCTTGAGGCCGCGTTCCTTTGCATAGTCCAGCAGCATGGCTGCATACGTCAGGCGCCTCGGCCCGCCGATCTCAACGAGTTGCCCGATGCTTTCCGGGGTCTTGAGCGCTGCCACCAGGTATTCCAGCACGTCGCGTATTCCGATGGGTTGCGCCAGCGAGAAGAACCAGGCCGGGCAGATCAATACCGGCTCGCGCTCCGCCAGATAGCGGATCATCTCGAATAGCGCGCTGCCCGAGCCAACCACCATGCCGGCGCGGAACTCCGTCACCGGCACCTCGCTCTGACGCAGCAGGTCGCCGGTCTCGTGGCGTGAACGCAGGTAGGGCGACATCCTGGACGTCGTGTCGACCAGCTCACCCAGGTAGATCATGCGTTGTACAGCCTGTTGCCGTGCCGCCGTCGCAAAGTTGCGCGCCACTTCCAGATCGCGTTCAGCATTGATCTGGCCCCCCTTCATTCCGTGCATTAGGTAGTACGCGGCGGAGACACCCCGCAGGGGCGCATCCAGGGAGGCGAGATCGACCGCGTCGCCGGCTGCAACTTCCACGTGCGAGAGCCACGGGCGTCCCTGAAGACGCGTGGGGTCGCGCACCAGACAGCGAACGCGATAGCCCGCATCCAGGAGCCGCGGCACGAGCCTGCCGCCGATATAGCCTGTCGCGCCCGTAACGAGGATCAGATCACCGCCTGGCACGCATCGGATTATAACGGTTGCGATTCAGCTCTCCTTACGCAGGGACATCTTCCGCGCGGCTGAGATGCTTTTGCCCACGCATGGGCGAAGCCCGCCCGGATGAACTCACACGAGGACGGAGAAAGCCGCCCTTCTTAGGAGAGTCTGCAGTCCGTATTCGACACTTGGGTTTTGGGTGATCCGGGAACGGCGATTCCCCCCGGCTTTTATTGTACAATCTTTGCGTGCACTTTCCATTGTTCTGGATCTCAGTGACCTTTATTTCCGGCATCGTGCTCGCCAAAGTCCTGACCCTGCCGGTCTATGTATGGTTGATCCTGTCGCTCTTCGCTCTCCTCTGCGCCTTTCTGCTCATCCGTCCTCCCCGGCCTCTCTCTTTACTCTTCTCCCGCCTGCCCGCTCTGCGCATTCCCCCGACCGTTCTTACGATCTCGCGACCGGCAATCGTGCTTATGAGCTTTTCCCTGGCGTCGCTCCTGCTCGGCGCCGTCCGCTACCAATCCGCGCTTCCACAAAGCACGATTTCTCAGATTGCGTGGTTCAATGACCGCCAGTACGACCTCCTGATCACCGGGACGCTTGTTGAACCGCCCGACTACCGCGACACCTATACCAACCTGCGCTTGCAGGCGCAGCAAGTGGATACCGCCAAGGAGCAGTACAAAGTCTCGGGCCTGCTGTTAGCCCGCGTCGGCCCAAATCAAGAATATCACTACGGCGATATCCTGCGTCTGCGCGGCAGGCTTCAGACGCCTCCCGCCGATGAGGACTTCTCCTACCGCGACTACCTCGCACGGCAGGGCATCCGCAGCTATATGGGCGCCGCAGAGGCTACCGTCCTGCCCGGCAGCGGCGGGAACCCCGTGGTGGCTGTCGTGTACGGCTTGAAGGAGCGGTCCCTTCAAAACATCTATCGCCTCTTTCTCGACCCCGAAGCGTCCCTGCTTGCCGGGATTCTGCTCGGCGTGGATTCGGGCTTGCCGTCGTATCTTGAGCAGGCTTTCAACGATACCGGCACCTCCCACATCATCGCCATCTCGGGCTTTAACATTGCCGTCGTTGCCGGGATTTTTGTTTTGCTGTTTAGCCGCCTGCTTGGCCCCCGTTGGGGCGCACTGGCAGCCGTAATCGGCATTGTTTTCTATACCTTCCTGGTCGGCGCTTCGCCGTCGGTGGTGCGGGCGGCTTTCATGGGGACGCTGGCGTTGCTTGCCGCGCAGCTCGGCCGCCGTCAGCAGGGACTCAACGCGCTGGCCCTCGTCGCAGCCTGGATGGCACTGCTCAATCCGCTCGTCCTATGGGACGTCGGCTTTCAACTTTCTTTCTTTGCTACCCTGGGGCTGATTCTCTACAGCGAGCCCTTTCAGGCGGCCGTGGACAGATTCTTGGCCCGCTTCTTCCCGGCCGCGCGCGCGCATCAATCTGCCTCGTTGTTTGGCGAGTTCGTGCTGCTGACCCTGGCTGCGCAGCTCACCACTCTGCCGATCGCGGCCTATCACTTTAAGCAGATCAGCCTCGTGTCATTCGTCGCCAATCCCTTCATCCTGCCTGTCCAGCCCGCGGTCATGGTCTTGGGCGGCCTGGCGGTGTCGATCAGCCTCGTCCTCTATCCGCTCGGACAGCTCGCGGCCTGGATCGCTTGGCCGCTGACCGCCTATACCATCCGCGTGGTTGAGCTGTTCGACAGCGTGCCGCATGGTGTCATCTACCTCGGCGGATTCTCGATGGCGTTCGTAGTTCTCTACTACGCCGTGCTTATGGCGATCACGTTCGCCGGACCTAATCTAAAGAGCATCTTTGCATCCCTTCAGGCGCGGTTCCGTTATTTTTCCCTCACCGCGATTCTCCTGTCCTTGTTTGTCTGCATCGTCCTCGTCTGGCGTCTGGTCGCCGCCACATCCGACGGCAGACTGCACATCACGTTTCTCAGCGTCGGATCCGCCGACGCGGCCCTCATCCAGACCCCCACCGGCAGGAACATTCTGATCAACGGCGGTCCGTCCGCCTCCGCAGCTTCGGATGGGTTGGGGAGAAGACTTTCGCCGCTGGACCATACGCTTGACTGGCTTGTCCTGGCGGACACTGAAGAGAATCAGGTCGCGTCATTGGACCGTCTGGTGCCGCGCTTTCCGCCCAGGAATGTTCTGTTGGGCGCTAACGAACAGGCCTCGTTCTCATCGCGCGCGCTGATGCAGCAGCTTGCGGATCGAGCCATTCCGGTCACGCCAGCCGAGGCAGGCCAGCAGTTGGACCTCGGCAGAGGTGCGTTCCTCAAAGTGCTGAACCTCTCGCCGCGCGGTGCAATCTTGCTCGTTGAATGGAATAGCTTCCGTGCGCTGCTGCCGATTGGGGAAAATCTCGACACACTGGTTCAACTCCAGGAGGGGAGCGCGGTGGGTCCTATCAATGTGCTTTCGCTGGCTCAGAGCGGCTATGCTCCTCTGACGCCGCCCGCCTGGCTGAGGAACCTCAACCCGCAGCTGGTTGTGATAAGTGTGGCCGCGGGTGACAAGAGTGGCCTGCCCGACAAGGACACGCTGGATGCTCTGGCGGGCTATTCGTTCCTGCGGACCGATCTGAACGGCTGGATCTCGGTCATGACCGACGGTAGTCACATGTGGGTGCAGGCCGAAAGGCCGTGAGGCATGCAAGCTCGTGAGCTTGGCAGCGTCTTACTCCGCGCCGTGCTCGATTCCGACCTCCTGATCTTCTTCGAGCACCAGCTTGACCCGGTTGCGACACAGATGGCCGCCTTTCCAGCCAGGGACAGAGACGCGTTCATGGACCACTGGGCGAAGATCCGCGCAGAGGATACGAACATCCTCAGGACCATCGTCTTCGACGGGCAGGTGGCCGGAAACATCGTAAGCCGGGAACAGGCAGGTCGACGTCAAGTCGGCTACTGGCTTGGCAAGGACTTCTGGGGGCAAGGCATCGCCACCCGCGCCTTGGCCGCGTTTACTGGAGATGTGAGTGTGCGTCCACTGTTTGCCCACGTGGCAAAACACAATGTCGCCTCGCGCCGGGTCCTGGAGAAATGCGGCTTCACGGTGGAAAGCGAGGACCGGGACGTTTCCAGCATCATGGATCACCCAGTCGAAGAGTATCTCTTGAAACTGGGCTGACTCTCTCCTCATGAATCCTGAGATGATGAACTGTTCCCGGTGGCCTTGGCAGATGCGCACACGGGCGGTTGATGTGCAGGATCGTAAACCGTCGACCTGAAACTGAAAATGGTTCTTCATGCCTGAGCTTCCAGAACTTGAGGTCGTACGTGAAGTGCTGCAACGCCGTGTCGTGGGACAGGTCATCACGGAGGTGCAGGTCATCCCGCCGGGAGGCCCCATCGTCATCCGCGACATGACCCACATCGGTTTTGAGAGCGCGCTGACGGACACTGCCATATCCACCGTCAATCGACGAGGCAAGTTCCTGGTCTTCTCGTTCGGCCCCGGCCCGGCTCAGCTCTTCCTGGCGATCAATCCCAAATTGACTGGTCGCCTGCAGCTTGCGAACGCATCTGACAAGCGCCTCCCCAAAACCCACTTGGTGCTCGCCCTCGACGGCGGGCGCCAGGTGCGCTACCTCGACCAGAAGCAGATGGGTCAGCTCTATCTCACGCGCGACCTGGCAGGAGTCCCGGACTATGCCGCCATGGGGCCCGAGCCCTTTGACGTGTCTTTGGAGACGTTTCGCGGGCGGCTCAAGCCCTTCCGCGGTGAGATCAAGGGAGTGCTGACTCGCGGCGAGTTCATCGCCGGCATCGGCAATGCCTACGCGGATGAGATCCTGTGGGCTGCACGCCTGCACCCGTATCGCAAGCGCACGCAGTTGACCGCGGAGGAGATCGGGCGGCTCTATACCGCCATGCGCAGCACCCTCACGGACGCCATCGAGAAGGTGCGCCTCGAGATGCAGGAGGACATCCATCTCAAACCCCGCGATTTCATGGCGGTCCACATGAAGACCGGCCAGCCCTGCCCGCGTTGCGGCACTCCCATTTCGCTGGTGGGCGCCAACCAGCGCATCACGAACTTCTGCCGGACATGCCAGCCCGGGGGTCTGATCAAGGGTATGTCAACCTCACCGTAGCCCGCAGGTGATAGAATCTGGACGGGTTATGTCTAATTCTGCCTCGCCTATTCAGCACAGCTACCTGGTGCTTGCGGACATCTCAGGCTACACGTCATTCCTCACGCAGACCGAACTGGACCACTCCAATGAGATCCTGACCGACCTGCTTGAAACCATCCTCAAGCGCTTCAAGACTCTCTTGACCATCCACTAGATCGAAGGCGATGCCATCTTCGCCTATGCTCCCGCCTCGCAGCCCGTCCGCGGCAAGACCCTGCTCGAACTTATTGAGGCCACCTACACGGATTTCCGCGATCGCATGAAGAACGTGCGTCGCCATACCACGTGCACCTGCCGGGCCTGCCAGTCTATCCCCATTCTCGATCTCAAGTTCATGGCACATCACGGCGATTTCGTAGTCCAGAAGATCGGCGGTATCCGGGAGTTGGCTGGCGCCGACGTCAACCTGGTCCATCGTCTGCTTAAGAATCACGTGACCGAAAACACCGGCTGGCAGGTCTATGCCTTGTTCACACAGGTGGCTCTCGATCGCATGCAGCTGCGACTTGAAGGATTGGTCGCAGGATCTGAGCGCTACGAGCACTTCGGAGAAACCGGGGTCTTCGCCATGGACCTGCATGCCCGCTACGAAGCACTGCTCGCGGCTCGCCACGTTGTCCTCTCACCGGAGCTGGCAGACCGCGTGCTTGAATACGACTACTCTGCGCCGCCCCGTGTCGTCTGGGATTGGTTCAACGATCCCCGCAAGCGCGGTCTGTGGATGCACAGCCAGATTCTTCCGGTACTGGGGCTGGGCAGCCGGCTCGCAGCCGGCGCGCAGAACCACTCCGTTCACGGTGAGAATGAGATTGTGATCGAGGACGTCCTGGATGTCAGACCGTTCGAGTACTACACTGTGGACCACCGGCCGAGGGGCAATTCCGCTATCCTCTGATGACGTTTCATTTCGAGCCCTCTTCCTCCGGGGGCACCCACTTCCGTTTGACTCTTTCCTGCCGCGGACCACACCTCCCTGACTGGGAGGGCCGCCTGCTGACCGGTTACGTCGTGCGCAACAACGTGAAACGTCTTTGGTCTCTGGACCGGATCGATGATCTGATCTCGGCGGAACGATCCGCCGTTTGAAAGCAAAAGGGGCTCTGTCGCCTGACAGAGCCCCTAAGTCAGGTTCCAAGACCTATACGCTTGAGAGACTGGTATCTACAGTGCTGAGGACACCACCGAGGTTCGGGCCTAGAAAGTACAGCGCCGCGATGACGATCAGCGCAACCAAAGCGACTAGCAAGGCATATTCAACCAGGCCCTGGCCGGTCAGTATTCTCTTTGCCGTGCAGAGCTTGGAGGCGAACAACATGGCCGCATCTCCTTTCTGAAGGCCTCTCCATCGATGATCGCTTCTGAAGATCAGATCATTATAGTCGTAAATCTCAGCCAATCGACCCGCAACGGTGGCAGTTGACGGAGCATTGTGGCTGACGCGGGCTTTCTCCTGCTGGAAGGCGGAGCCGAATTTGAGGGCGCGATGTCGGAGCCGGACCGGGAGGCCCTGCAGCGCGTGGGGGTTTGGATGCCCCGGTCGCCATCTTGCCTGCAGCCGCAGCCCCAGACAACAATCACGAGCGGGCCGGCCGCAACGGCGTGCGCTGGTTCCACTCCCTGGGCGCCTCTCACGTGGACCTGGTGCCGGTCATCGACAAGGCCAGCGCCAACGATCCCTTGCTGGCGGGCCGCGTGCGCTCCAAGCGATTGATCTATCTGCTCGGCGGGTTCCCGCGCCATCTGGCGGAATCTCTGCGCCAGAGCCTCGTCTGGCAGGCAGCGCTGCAGGCCTATGCCGATGGTGCCGTCATTGGCGGCAGCAGTGCAGGTGCCATGGTCTTGTGCGAGCATTACTACGACCGGCAGGCCGTCGAACTTCTGCCGGGCTTGAACCTGCTGCCGGCTTGTTGCATCTTGCCCCACCACAACACCTTTGGAGGACATGGGTCGGCCGAGATCGCTCAGCAACTGCCGGCTTCCATCTTGATCGGCCTTGATGAGCAAACCGGCATATTGAACGACTCATCGGGGACGTGGAGATCGTATGGCGCGGGCCAGGTAACCCTTTATCGAAATGGACTACCTTTGGCTCAGCCTCCCAGCGCGACCTTCAGACTTGACGAGAGCGAGGCCCATGACTGCGAGTGTCGTTTCCGCGCGTCCAGCCTTAGAGGATTCTCAGGCTTCAGCAGCCGCGCAGCAAGAAAGATTCAGTGCAGCCGTACCATCCAGTATTGCACCATGAAACGCATTGCCGGGACAGTGTTGTTGATCGGTTTGACCGCCTGTGCGACCCGCACCACTGCCAGCGCGACTCCCACGACTGCCCGCGCGACTCCCACCGCTACCAGCGATATGACCACGCCGTCGAGTATCCAAACCGCCTTGCCCGACCTGGGTCCTGCTCCCGAACTGACTAACTCGGTCTGGCTCAACACGGATTCTCCACTTAGGCTTGCAGCCCTGCGAGGCAAGGTTGTCGGCCTTGACATGTGGACCTTTGATTGCATCAACTGCCAGCACGTCATACCTACCTTGCGCAGGTGGTATGCCGCTTACAAGGATAAGGGTCTCGTGATCATTGGGAACCACTTCCCGGAATTCCCCAATGAAAGGGATCTTGGCAATCTCAAGCAGGCAGTGGCGCAGGACGGCATTACATATCCGGTCGCTCAGGATAATGATGGCGCCACCTGGTGGTCTTACAGCAGCCAGTATTGGCCCACCTTGTATCTGATCGACAAACGTGGCCACCTCCGGTATATTCACGTCGGCGAAGGCGCCTACGATGAGACCGAAGCCAACATAAAGACTCTCCTTGCCGAAGCGTATCCCTAGATTAGAGGTAATCATGGACGACAAATACAGATCTGTGCCGGTTCTTTCCTCCGAGATCACGCCTCAATCCCTTTACGTGCACCGCCGCGACTTTCTCAGGGCGGCCGGCATCTTGACCGGGAGTGCGCTCCTGGCGGCGTGCGCCCCCACCGTTAGCGATGCGGGCAGCCAATCGGCTGATGTTCCGACCAGCGCCTCGGTCTACGCGGGAAAGACGGACGAGCTCGGGGCGCCTCTCAATACATATGACGACATCACGCACTACAACAACTACTATGAGTTCAGCACCGCCAAGGATGCGGTGGCTCCCCTCTCTGTGAATTTCAAATCGCATCCGTGGAATGTCGAGGTCAGCGGTCTGGTGACTAAACCCCGGACCTTCGCCATCGAAGACCTGCTCAAGATGTTTCCCCAGGAAGATCGTATCTACCGGCTGCGCTGCGTGGAGGCCTGGAGCATGGTCATTCCCTGGCAGGGCTTCCCCCTCGCCAGCCTTCTTAAAGCGGTCGAGCCCACGTCCGCGGCCAAGTATGTCCGCTTCACCACACTGAATGATCCTGCGCAGCTCCCTGCTGAGGGCAATGGTTTCTATCCGTGGCCTTATCAGGAGGGTCTGCGGCTTGACGAAGCCATGAACGATCTCGCGCTGCTGGTCACCGGCTTGTACGGCGCTCCGTTGCCCGCGCAGGACGGCGCCCCCATCCGCCTGGTCGTGCCGTGGAAGTATGGATTCAAGGGCATCAAGGCCATTGTCAAGATCGAATTGGTGGATACTCAGCCCGATACGTTCTGGAAGAACATCGCCGCCAACGAATATGGCTTTTATGCAAACGTAAATCCCGACGTCCCGCATCCGCGCTGGCTGCAAAGCAGCGAACGTCGTATCGGCGAGCTGACGATGCGGCCGACCCTCCTATTTAATGGTTATGCGGACAAGGTGGCGTATCTCTACCAGGGCATGGACTTGAAACTTTCCTACTGACTCCCAGGTGCGCCTGATTCCCGGCGTCCCGCAGCTACGTTGCAGAACGCCGGCTCGGCCTCGCCTGTCCTTGTTCTCTCATTCCCCGTTCTTCTTTCATCCTTCGGATCTTCTTCATCCGTGCCATAATTGGCACAGTTCTCACTCATGACTCTCGCCGCCCGCATCAAGCAGCTTCCCTTTACGCCTCTCCAGCTCGCCGTGCACCTCGGCACCTGGTCTTACTTGGCTTTGCTGGCATTCGACTTCGTCACTCACCGCCTCACAGCCAACCCGCTGCAGGCTCTCCAGCAGCGCCTCGGGCTGGAGGCCGCCACTTTGCTGCTTCTCTCGCTCGCCTGCGCTCCGCTGAGCAATCTGCTCGGCTGTCGGGAGCTGCTCAAGCGCAGCCGCACGCTCGGCCTGTACGCCTTCATGGTCTCCGTCCTGCACGTCTTGATCTTCTTGGACCTGGACAACGGCCTCGCCTGGAGTTTCTTCACCCAGACCATCGCCCAGAAGCCGTACATTCTTTTTGGGATCGCGACCTTCCTGTTGCTGATCCCCCTGGCAATGACTTCCTTCGACATTTGGAAGGCCCGTCTGGGCAGGAACTGGAAGCGGCTGCACCAGTTGATCTATATCATCGCCCCCCTGGCAGTCCTGCACTACGCCCTGTCCAAGAAAGGAGATATCTTCCGCCTGCAGGGCGATATCGTCCGGCCCTTTGTCTATGGCTTGATCGTCGCGGCTTTGTTGGGTCTGCGGCTGCCCCCGGTCCGCCGTTTCTTTGCTTCCTGGCGACCTCGTATCGCTGTGCTGTTTATTCGCTGGACAAGCCCGCGTACGGCCAAGGTCGATCCCCAGCCCACCTCCCGCCCTTAATGATCAGGCTCGAGCCCTGCCCGCCCATCCGTTCCGCCGGAGGGGTCCGCGCAGACCTAGAATATCCCCTTCAAAAACAGCAGCAGTCCGATGATCGCCATGGGAATGCCGACGATCGCGCCGATCACCGTCAGGCTGACGATCACGCCCACCAGGATGAACACCAGACCAAGCACCATCGCCACGAAACGCCCGGTCAGCTCGACGATGGTAGCTATCAGGCGCCACAGCGCCACGAACGGCCACAGATACCACGGGGTTCGATGTTTGTGCGTCATATCGAATTGGATCCTCCGATAGGATGTACGTTTTGATGCACGATTCGTTCCACTGTCAGACGTGGACCAGATTCTCTCTCTGCCAAGAAGAAGTATAATGCGCCCATGCCAACCAGAAAAAAGACATCTAAAGTTGTGGAAACGCCGCGCCCGCCCGTGATGGAACCGGTCATCAGTGAACCGGAGACCTTCACATTCAAAGCCACGCACGTTTACATAGCATTGATCGTGCTGGCCTTTGCGGTCGGCCTCCTCATCGGCTACTTTGCATGGGGACGCACGCCAGCCTCCTCCGTCACGGCCGGCGTGGTTCCACCGCCTGCCGGTTCCGGGGCGCAGCAGCCCGTAGCCACGCCGACGCTCGAGCACGTCAAGTACAACATACCGACCGAAGGTTTTCCCAGCCTTGGCCCTGCCGACGCGCCGATCACCATCGTCGAGTACAGCGATTACCAGTGTCCCTATTGCACCGCCTGGCATGAACAGACCTATCAGCCGCTGCTGGCAGCCTACCCGGGCAAGATCCGTTTCGTCTATCGCAACTACCCACTCTCCTTCCACCAGAACGCCCTCATGGGAGCTGAGGCCGCGTTATGCGCCGGGGACCAGAACGCCTACTGGAAGTATCACGACAAGCTCTTCAGCGAGAAATCCCAGATGAACAACCAGCAGGGCACCACCCTAGGCGCGGATACCTACGTCCAGTGGGCCACCGACCTTGGCCTGGACACCGCCACCTTCCAGACATGCCTGAGCACCGACAAATACAAGCAGTTCGTGCAGGACGATGAGAGCTTCGCCAACAGCCTCCCAACTGAGAACGGCGAAGCCGCCGTCGGCGGCACACCCACCTTCTTTATCAACGGCACGCGTCTGGTCGGCGCCTATCCGCTGGACGCATTCAAGCAGATCATCGACGCCCAACTGGCAGCCTCGCGCTAGTCGCATGGGCCTTCGCACGTCCCAGCCCTGGTTCTCGGAGCACACATGAAGAAGTTTGTAGCGGTCGCCGGCAATATTGGCGTCGGGAAGTCCACGCTCGTCGCCATGCTGTGCGAAAGGCTCGAGTCGCGGCCGTTCTATGAGCCCGTATCCGAAAATCCCTACCTCGCCGATTTCTACTCGGACATGACCGCCTGGTCGTTCCATTCGCAGGTCTTCTTTCTCACCCGGCGCTTGCGCGCGCACCGCCTCGTGGACCGTCTTGACCGGGTCCGCGGTCAGCCCAGCGAAGGCCGCCTCGCGCGCAAAGACCGTATCGACCGCCTCGAGAATGATCGGCAATGACCGGAACGAGCGCCGGAACGGAATGTAGCGCAAGCGCGCTTTGGCGGCCGCGAACTGCTTCTCAAAATGGCGACGCATATCTGAGAACTTGTCCGGTGCGGCGCCCTGGAACGAAAAGATCGACTGCTTTTCGTCGCCCACCGCGAAGATCGTCCGGTTGAGAACTCCACGCGCGCCAGCTCCTGCGGCAAATTCGGCGACCAGCCGCTCGATCACGTCCCACTGCTTGGGGCTGGTGTCCTGCGCTTCGTCGAT
>JBGPAT010000009.1:0-21232 GCA_041480885.1 Anaerolineae bacterium | reverse complement strand
CGTTTCATGACGGCGCTCATGTTCTGGCTTTCTGTCCGCCAGATCTGGCCGGAGCGAAGCGGCGTCACGGCGTGGCTGGCTCTCCTATTTGTCGTTTATCCCATATTCACACTGCAGCCTCTCTCAGTGGCCTACACTCTGCACTGGATGATGTATCTCGTTTTCATGCTTTCACTTTATCTGATGTTGCGCGCGATTCGCCATCCGACCACTTATGTGCTGCTCACAATCTTGGCGATCCTGCTCGAGGCGCTGCATCTTCTTTTCATCGAGTACTTTTCCGGACTGGAACTGGGCCGCCTTGTTTTCCTCTGGCTTGTGTTCTCGGACGCGGCCCCTCGGGAGAGAATCGTCAGGACTCTCAAGTACGCACTGCCCTACTTGGCTGTTCTTGCGCTCTATGTAATCTACCGCAGTTCCTATAGCTTGATCTACGGATACGATCGGTTCACGCCCCTCGCAACTATGAGCGATCTGGTGCGTGCTCCGCTTGTAAACCTCGCCGGTATCGTTCAATTCATGCTGCAGGACGTTATCTACGTTGTTTTCTCCCAGTGGTATTCAGCCATTAGTCCTGCGATTATTGACGTCTCGCGCCCCTCCACCTTCTTGATGTTTGGCAGCATGCTGGTCGTGGCCGCGCTGGCATACTTCACGCTCTCGCGTCTCACTGGCGTAGCGGGTGACTCTGATCGTTCAGCGCTCGGACCATCCTTGGCTGTCGGTGGCCTTGTTTCCATTGTCCTTGCCCTGCTCCCGTTCTGGCTCACGGGCTTGTCCATATTTCAGAAGAACTTGCTGTGGAGTGAAAGGCTGGCTTTGGCTGCCATGCCTGGAGCAAGCATGCTCGCAACTGGCACGATCTATGCCTTGATTGACCGGACTTTGCACCGTCACCTGGTGCTAAGCGTGCTGCTCGGACTAAGCATAGGTCTGCACTTTCAGACCGCCCGCAGCTATCAGGCGTCCTGGGACAAGCAGCAGCAGTTCTACTGGCAGCTGCACTGGCGGGCCCCGGCCCTGCGGCCCAATACCCTGATTGTCTCAGATCAGGAGATCCTGTTTTACATGGGGATCTACCCGACTGCGTTTTCGCTCAACCTGCTCTATCCGCAAGCAACGCTGCCGCCGACCGCGAGCTACTGGTTCAACGCCGGCTCCGAGCATGTGAATTTCGACAATTTCGCGTCGGGGACCGCGGTGTCTTTCGAGAAGTATGCCACGACGTTCACGGCCACCGCACAGGATGTGGTGGCCATCACTTTTGAGCCTGGGCAGGATCAGTGCCTTTGGATTTTGGGTCCCCAGCATGCCAACGTGCGCGACCTTAGTCCACAGGCAAGCACCTGGCTGCGCGTCTCGAATCCTGCCCGCATTCTCGCCGGGCCTGAAACTACGCCGCCATCCGCGATTTTTGGCAAGGAGCCTCGGCATACCTGGTGCTACTACTTCGAGAAGGCGGATCTCGCCAGCCAGTATCAGCAGTGGGACGCGATCCCTGAACTCTGGCGGCAAGCCGGGCAGCAGGGCATGCGCGCCGGCAATAGTATCGAGTTGATGCCGTTCATCGCGGCGTATGCCAGGCTGAACGATTGGGCGACCGCTAAGAAGATCACATTCCAAGCCCACGTCTTGCCGGATCGATCCTCATCTGCCTTATGTGATCTATGGAGAGAACTTCAGGCATCCACGCCTTCATCGACCGGACGCGATCAGACCGTAGCGGAGGTTGAAGACCAACTGGCATGTCAATAGTGGTGGTCGCATTGCGCCGATTCAGTATAATGACTTGATCATGCACAACATAGCTGCCCTGGTTCCCATGCGACATCACAGCCAGCGGGTGCCGGCCAAGAACTATCGAAGTCTGGCGGGAAAACCCCTGTATCATTACATCCTTGAGAGCCTGCTGGGGGTCCCTGAAATCGACGTGATCGTCGTAGATACGGACTCCGATCCTATCATGGGCGGTCTGCGGGAGAATTTTCCGCAGGTCCGGATCATTGATCGCCCGGCACACCTGCGCGCCGACGGTGTGTCCATGAACGACATACTAACCTACGATACATCGCAGATCGAGGCAGACTTCTATCTTCAGACCCATGCCACTAATCCGCTTTTGCGAGCAGACACGATCTCACGCGCCAGCGGAGCATTCTTAACCAACTATCCCACTTATGATTCTCTTTTCTCCGTGACGCGTTTACAGACGCGGCTGTATGACCAGTACGGACATGCCATTAATCACGATCCTACAGGCTTGAGTCAAACCCAGGACCTGCCGCCAGTCTATGAGGAGAATTCTTGCCTTTATCTCTTTACCCGCGCGGACTTGCTGGCACGCAATCACAGGATTGGCCCGCATCCGTTCATGTTCGAAATCGATCCGGATCAGGCCTGGGACATCGATAGCGAATTGGATTTTTCAATCTGCGAATTTCTGCTAAGCCGTACTGGGACCCCTCTGGAGGACATGTGCTGAAAAAAGGGGCGGGCCATTGGCGGGAAGCCGGGTTGATCATTCTGGTCACGCTGTTGACATATGGGATTTTGATCTCTAAACTGGGATTCTATCGGGATGACTGGTATTTGTTTTCGACAGCTCAGTCTCAGGGTCCGGCCGGGATTGTGGCGCTGTTCCAGATTGATCGTCCGCTAATTGGGTATCTCTATGCAGCAGGTTATCGGTTGCTGGGCCTCTCGCCGCTGGCATGGCAAATCGCGGCGCTTCTGGCTCGCATTGCCGGCAATCTCGCATTTCTGTGGCTTCTACGCATCCTCTGGCCCGAAAGAAGGACCGAGACTTTGGCGATGGGGCTGCTGTTCGCTGTCTACCCCGGTTTCACCGTGCAGCCCAATGCTGGTGTCTACATTACGGATTTGACAGCCAATGCAGCAGCCCTTTTTTCTTTTGTGCTGATGATCGAGGCCCTGCGCACCTCGCGTTCCGCAATCCGAGTGCTGCTGTCCCTCCTGGCTGCGCTGCTGGCATTGTTCTATCTTGGAATCTTTGAGTCGGCCATCGGCCTCGAGGTGGCCCGCCTCGGTCTCGTGTGGTATCTCGTTTGGCGGAGGCACCGGTTTGGATTCACGTCGACGTTGATTCAGTCCTTGAAGGCCGATCTGCCATACCTGCTAGTCGGCGGCGGCTTCCTTGTCTGGCGTCTCTTCATCTTCCAAAGCACCCGTCGTGCCACGAACCTTGACGTTCTGGTCGGAAGATATAGTGCCTTGCCCGTGCACTCCGCGCTCTCGGTTATCGTTGAGACGGTCAAGGACGTTGTGGAGACCGCTGTCTTTGCTTGGGCCGTACCCTTCTATCAGTCTGTCTCAAACAGCAACTACCGGGACCTCGCCTTTGCGGTTATCCTGAGCTTGTCAGCCATCGGCTTCGTCTTGGTGCTTGCGCGCCAAGAATCTGGCGGGGAACTCGCGTTGCAGGGTGTTCCGGACCCCAACAAACGTCCCGATCTCATGTTCCTCGGCATCCTGATTGTGGTTTCCGCTTTGCTGCCGATCAATATTGCAGGCCGCAATGTCTTGTTCACGGATCAGTGGGATCGCTACACCTTATACGCCTCCGAAGGTGTAGCCATTCTGGCATGCGGATTCCTCTTTCACTTTTTCGAGGGAGGATCGCGAAAAGTGGTGCTGCTGGTTCTGATTGGCATGTCCGTGACGGTGCATTATTTTAGCGCTGCCTCCTATCGCGATTCTTGGAGGTGGCAGCAGGACTTGTGGCAGCAAATGGTTTGGCGGGCGCCCGCTCTCCAGCAGGGGACGATGCTATTCGTGGTTCTTCCGGCCGCAGGGTTTGAGGAAGGTTACGAGATCTACGGCCCCGCCAACATGGTCTACTACCCCGGTCAGGGCGTGCGGATTGGCGGAGAAGTGTTGAACTCCAATACTGCGACCAACATCGAGCTGCAGAAGAATCGCCAGCACTACGATCGAAGTGTTCTCGTGGATGACAATTACCAGAATACGTTGATCGCTGTGTATCCGACTCTGCAATCGTGCCTGCACGTGCTGGACGGCCGCAAGGTTGAATTGCCAGGACTGCTGGACACTTCGCTGGTCACCGACGTTGCCTCATATTCCCGTCTGGATCTCATCGAAACCAATGCTGCGCCGGCCACTCTGCCGGCGTTTCTCGGTGGTGAACATCCGCGTGCCTGGTGCCGCTACTATCAGGAAATGGACCTGGCGCGGCAGCAGACACATTGGCAGGAAGTGGCGCGGCTTGCCGACGAAGCCCAGGCGAAGGGATTGACTCCCGAGGATGTTTCTGAATGGATGCCCGCCTTGGAGGCCTATGCTACCCTGGGCCGCACCCAGGACACCCGCCACGCAGCGTCGATCATCCGCTCGGTCGATACCGCGCGCTCCTTTTTGTGCCTCCAGCTGCAAAGAGGGGCGGCCTATCCCCCGCCGTACGACTATAATCGCGTCAATCAATCGCTTTGTCAGGCCAACTGATGCGAACCGTTTTGTTCACCGCCCCATATATGATTCCCGTGTTGGGAAAATACGAGCGGGTTTTCAAGATGCACGAACTCAAGCTACTGGTTCCAGAGGTGCGCGAGCGTCTGGAGGAGGCTGACCTGTTGAAATACGCCGGGCAAGTCGACGCCGCAGTCTGCGGCGATGACCGCTATACGGAGCCGGTGCTTGATGCCTTCGCGCCCCGTCTAAAGGTGATTTCAAAGTGGGGGACAGGCATAGACTCAATTGACACGGTCGCCTGTTCCCGCCTGGGCATCAGACTCTACCGGACGCTCAATGCCTTCACAGCACCGGTGGCCGATTCCGTCATGGCGTACATCTTGGCGTTTGCACGCCGCCAGCCGTGGATGGACCGGGACATGAAAGCCGGCAAGTGGATCAAGCTTTCCGGCCGCGCTCTGAGTGAGCGCACCTTGGGGATCATCGGCGTGGGCAATATCGGTAAGGCGGTGGCTCGTCGAGCGCGCTCATTTGGGATGGAGATCCTCGGCAACGACATTGTGGAAATTGACCACGTATTCGTCGCAGAGTCGGGCATCAAAATGACCACGCTGGATTCCCTGCTCGCCCTCAGTGACTTTGTGAGCGTTAACTGCGACTTGAATCCAACCAGCCACCACTTGATCGATGCCCGCGCTCTCGCGCGGATGAAGCGCGGTGCGGTTCTAGTCAACACCGCACGTGGCCCGATTCTGGATGAGGACGCGCTTGTGCAAGCGCTGCGCGCAAATCGTCTGGGTGGAGCTGCGTTGGACGTCTTCGAGGTGGAACCGCCTCACCTCGATAGCCCGCTCCTGAAGATGGATAATGTGCTGCTTGCTCCGCACAACTCCAACTCCAGCCCTGAAGCCTGGGACCGGGTGCACCAGAGTACGATCCAGAATCTCCTGGAGGGCCTGGCGTTGCCGACTGATCTACTCGAAGTGCCGTAGACGGCGTCGTGTCAACTCACATGAAGGCTGCGGTGACATCTCATGAATAGGACTATTCTCATCACGGGTGCGGCGGGCGGGATCGGCCGCGCCACCGTTGCCCTGTTTGCGGCCAACGGCTGGGGGGTCATTGGCGTGGATCGCCCCGCGTTCGGCGACGGCTTCGCCAAGCATGGCCGCTTCATCCAGTCGGATATCTCTCATCCTGAAGACATTCGCGCCATCTTTGAAGAGGTGCGCGCCTTTACTGATTCCCTCGATGCCTTGGTGAACAACGCGGCGCTGCAGATCACAAAACCGCTCGTCGACACGACGGTGGAGGAGTGGGATGCTGTCATGGCCTCCAATCTGCGCTCGGTGTTTCTGGGAGCCAAGCTGGCGCATCCATTGCTGGCCGTGCGTGGGGGAGCGATCGTGAACGTCTCCTCCGTTCACGCAATCCAGACCTCTGCCAATATCGCCGCGTATGCTGCCTCGAAAGGTGGTCTGCTAGCCCTGACGCGGGCCATGGCCATTGAGTTCGCACCCGACCATATCCGTGTGAATGCCATCCTCCCGGGCGCGGTGGATACGCCCATGCTTCGCGCCGGGCTCGGTCGAGGGCACGCTGGAGGAGGCGATGTGATGGAGCGGCTGGATAATCTTGCTCGCAAGACCGTCAATGGCCGCGTGGGTACCCCGGAAGAGATCGCCAAGGCCATATATTTCCTGGCCGACGATGAGCAATCGTCTTTCATGACCGGGCAAGCTCTCGTGGTTGACGGCGGCGCGACTGCCAGGCTGAGCACGGAGTAGCTCCGACCGAGTCCAGAGAGCACCACCTCTTGCATCCGTCTCTTTGCCTCAAATAATGAAACAAACCGCAAAGCGGGTGGTCCCACCTTCTCTCTGGGATTCCGCGCGCCAGGCATATTTCGCCGTGCGGCGTTTGCCGGATCTACCCGCAGCCTATCTTCATCCCTGGCGGCGCGAAAGCATGGCTCGTCTGGCGGATCTGCGCGATAAGTACCGGGGCCGGCGCGCCTTTGTGGTCGGCAATGGGCCAAGCCTCAAGAATACAGACATGTCCCGGCTAAAGCACGAGTTTACGATTGGCCTGAACCGCATCTACCTGATGTTCCCGGATCTTGGCTTTAGCACGTCCTGCTTGGTCTCAATCAACGACCTCGTAATTGAGCAGTGCCTGCATGACTTGCTGAGCCTCACCATTCCCCGGTTCTTGTCTTGGCGTGCGCGTCGCTTTTTTCCGCTGTCGACGCCCTTGACAGCCGTGCCGACTTTTCTGTACAGCACCTACGAGGGCGCCAAGTTCGCACCTGATGTCGCCGGGCGCGTGTGGGAAGGTGCCACGGTCACGTATGTGGCATTGCAGCTGGCCTTCCATATGGGATTCCAGCAAGTGATCCTGATCGGAGTGGATCACAGTTTTTCCAGCGTGGGAGCCGCCAACACCACGGTCGTTTCCAACGGCGATGATCCCAATCATTTCTCCCCGGAATACTTTGGCAAAGGATTCCGCTGGCAGCTGCCAGATTTGGCTATGTCGGAATGGGCCTACAAACTGGCGCGCGAGGCCTATGTAGCAGCCGGTCGCGAAGTACTGGACGCCACCGTAGGCGGCAAGCTGACGGTTTTTCCGAAAGTTGACTACAATTCCATGTTCAAATGAAATTGTTATCGCTTTCGCGGCTCCCACGCTGGCTCCCCCTGCTCGTACTGATCCTCGCCCTCGGAGCCATACTTAGGCTAGTGAACCTCAACGCTCCGCCGTTGGATTTCCACCCTACACGGCAACTGCGTAACTCGCTGGTGGCCCGCTCCATCTACTACGAATTGCTGCCGAACGCCGACCCGCGAAGGCGCGCCCAGGCCCTATCCTTTGAGCGAGCTGTGGGGCAGTACGAGCCGCCCATCACAGAGTCGATCGTCGGGTTCACATTTCTCCTATCAGGCGGAGAATCTTTTGCCGTTCCGCGCGTGTATGGGACTCTCTTCTGGCTTCTGGCCGGCATAGCTCTCTTTGACCTGGGACGCCGCATCTCATCGCCGGCCGCTTCGCTGATCTCGGTGGCCTATTTTCTAGTCCTGCCTTTTGCTGTCCAGGCCAGCCGATCATTTCAGCCTGATCCCCTCATGACAGCTTCATTGGTGGTTGGAATCTATTTCTTGTATCGCTGGATGGAGCAGCCGACTTGGCGCTGGGCGATCCTGGGCGCGCTCTTTGCGGGCTTTGCTGTCCTGGTCAAGATCGTAATCGTCTTCCTCGTCCTTGGCGCAGCAATTGCCATAGTGCTTGCGGCCCTCGGCCGGAGCTTCTGGAGGTCCCGACAGGTGTGGGTGATGGCCGCGCTGATGGCGGCACCCGCGACCGGCTACTACGTTCTGGGGCATCCGGGACGTTCGACGGAGTACTTCATCTCGTGGACTGTCGACTTGATCAAACTCATCACGAGCGCCCACTTCTATGCCGATTGGCTGGGCTTCGTCGGAAGTCTCCTGGGCCTGACGGTTCTCTTTCTGAGTCTCGCTGGCATGGCGTTAGCTCCGGCGCGCGCCCGGTGGCTGCTGATAGGTCTGTGGGCAGGTTACGTGCTCTATGGCCTAACGCTTCCGTTTCAGATGCTTACGCATAGCTACTACCATGTCCAGCTAGTGCCCGTCGTGGCGCTCGGGCTGCTTCCAGTCGCGGACGCATTGGCTAATCGCGCAGCAGGTTTGAGCCGCACGTGGAAAGGTGCTCTGATTGCCGTACTAGTCATCCTCATCGGCTATGAATCTTGGGCAGCCCGTGCCGCTTTGGTCGCCGAGGATTTCAGCCAGGCCCCGGCTTTGTGGGCATCGATCGGCAACGCCATCCCGCCGGCTTCCCACGTCATTGCAGTGACGCAAGACTACGGATTCGACCTCATGTATTGGGGCTGGCGAAAAGTTGATCTTTGGCCGCTCGGCAGCGATCTTGCGTCCGTGAGGAATGCCGACCGGGATCTGGTTGCCAGATTTCCGGCTCTCACCAGCGGCGAAGACTATTTCCTGGTTACTTCATCCGGGCAGCTCACCCGGCAGCCCGAACTGAAGAAGATTCTTGACGGCTACTCCATTGCGGCACAAGGGAACGGCTATATCTTATACGACCTGCACACTCCGAAATGACACTCGTTTCCATTGTCACGCCGTCCTTCAATCAAGCCCCATATCTTGAGCAGGCGATCGCATCGGTTTTGCAGCAGGATCATCGCGAGATTGAGTACATGCTGGTGGATGGTGGTTCCGCAGACGGCAGTCTCGACATCGTCAAGAGGTACGCCGGTCGCCTTGCCTGGTGGGTGAGTGAACCGGACACCGGTCAGGCCGAAGCCATCAACAAGGGTTTCGCGCATGCTCACGGGGAGATCGCCGCGTGGCTCAATTCGGACGATGCCTATCTGCCCGGTACGGTGAGCGCGGCCGTTGCTGCCTTTGAGGCAAATCCCACTGCCATCATGGTGTACGCCAACATGCAGGCGGTAGACGCCAACGGCCGGATGATCAATGCCCTGACCTACCGTCAGCTATCGCTCGAAGACCTGCTATGCTTTCAAATCATAGGTCAGCCGGCCGTCTTCATGCGGCGGATAGCATTCGATAGAGCGGGGGGGCTTGACACCAGTTTTCGCTTTCTGCTCGATCATCAATTGTGGATCAAGCTGGCCGCGCAAGGTCCCGTCCGGCACATTGATCAGACCTGGGCCATCGCACGCTATCATCCCATGGCCAAGAATCGTGCCCAAGCCTCCCAGTTTGGCGCCGAAGCATTCCGCATTCTGGATTGGGCTTCCCAAGACCTTGGTCTCGCTCCCGTATTGAGGCGAGTCGAGCGCCCAGCACGTGCGGCCGCCCACCGCGTGGACGCCCGCTATCTGCTGGACGGCAACCAGCCTTGGAATGCGCTTTGGGCGTGGATCCAATCGCTGGCGATTGATCCGCCCACCGCATTGGCTCGCTTGAACCTGCCGGCTTCAGCACTGCTCGAGATAATCGGTCTGCACGCCTTGCGCCGGGCTGTCCTGCGCTCGCGGCAAAAGCATCTCACCGCCTGAGCTCATCGTGGGGGCGGGCCGCGGGTTACAATTGGCGGGCTATCATGTCCGCTTCACCGCAGTCTTTCTTTGGCTCTTCCCGCCTCACGCTGGTTGCTACTCTACTCGTGCTCTTTGGCTTGGGGCTCGGTCTTCGGCTCAACGACCTCACCAATCTGCCACTGGACTTCCATCCGACGCGGCAACTGCTCAGCGCACTCAAGGCCCGCGGCATGTACTATCAGTATGACCGCGGTCTTCCTGCATGGCAAAGGAAAATGTCCGTACAGCAGTGGAAGACGCGAGCGGAAGTTGAGCCGGAGACCTTCGAGCGTCTGGTAGCGTTCACGTATCGTCTTACAGGCGTGGAACTCTGGGTGGCTCGAGTTTACTCTTCGCTCTTCTGGCTGATCGCCGGCATTCTCCTTTTGCTATTGATTCGCGATCTGGTCTCGATGGACGCGGCCATCATCGGTACGGCTTATTTCATGTTCCTCCCTTTCGCTGTGATTGCCAGCCGGTCATTTCAGCCTGATCCATTGATGATCATGCTAATTGTTGCATTCTGGTGGGCAGTGACGCGCTGGGCGAAGTCCCAATCCTGGGGCTGGGCGCTTCTTGCCGGCCTCGTCGGCGGGTTCGCCATCTACACCAAGTTTGTTGCTGCCTTTTTCGTGGTGGGGGCCGCTGTTGCATCCATTCTTGGGCACCCTCGGGGCATCAGCCTTCTGCGGAAACCGCAGGTTTGGGTGATGTCTGCTCTCGGCATCCTGCCTGCTGGTATCTACATCTTCTATGGGGTAGTCTTGCACGGATTTCTCGGCCGTCAGTTCAGTGGACGGTTCATTCCGAGCCTTTTGCTGAGCCCCGCAAACTACATACAGTGGGCCTCGCTTGCCAACATCGCGGCGGGCGGCGTGGCAATCATGTTTGGTTTCCTGGGCATTCTGTTCGCGCAGGACAGAACCTTGAGGGCGTTTTTGCTAGGCCTGTGGGGTGCATACGTCGTGTTCGGCCTCTTCTTCGACTATCATGTCGCCACTCATGATTATTATCACCTGCCGCTGATTCCGCTGGTGGCAGTTTCCATGGCGCCCGTCGCCGATGTGTTTTTGTCTCACCTGAACGGCTTGGCATCGCGTCCTTGGACGAGGATTGTCGCCTATTGCGTTCTCTTGTATGGACTGCTGGGAGCTGCCTGGGTGGCGCGTAGTCAGATGAAGGCCGTGGATTTCCAGCCTCAAGCTGCTATGTGGGCTCAGATCGGCGACCGGCTCGGTCATGGCCCCAATGTCGTCGCGCTGACTGAGGATTATGGCTCACGCCTCGCATATTGGGGCTGGCAGAACGCGCTCATCTGGCCCAACTCCGGTGATACTGACTATCATGAGGCGCGCGGCGCCTCCATCAACTTTCCGGAATTGTTTTCGAAAATGACGGTCGGCAACGCTTTCTTCCTTGTGACGGACTTTGAGGAATTGAACCGACAAGCTGAGCTCAAACAACGCCTGACCGGCTTCGCCGTGTACACTCAGGGTGATGGGTACATCGTCTACGATCTGCAGAAACCGCTTGACAAGTGAAGCAAACCAACGCAAGGGCCATCCTGGTTACGGGTGCACATCGCACAGGGACAACCTGGGTCGGCAGGATGCTGGCTGCTCATCCCCAGGTTGCCTATATCAGTGAGCCGCTCAACGCGCTTCATCATCCGGGTATCTTGCGCGCCAGAGTCCCGTTCTGGTACACCTACATCTGCCGTGAGAACGAATCCGATTTCCTTGCATCATATCAGGACCTATTTGCATATCGCTATCATCTGCTGGCGGGTGTGGCCGCCGCCCGTTCTGTGAAGGACGCGCTGCGGACGGGTCGCGATTTTGGTGTTTTCCTTGATGCGCGTCTTTTCCATCGCCGCCCCTTGCTCAAGGATCCTTTCGCGATATTCTCAGTGCCCTGGTTTGCCGAGCGATTGAATTGCCAGATCGTCTTGACAATTCGTCACCCGGCAGCGTTTGCGAGCAGCCTCAAACGCTTGAATTGGCTATTTGATTTCGGCGACCTGCTCCGGCAGCCACTGCTCATGCGCGATTACCTGGAACGGTATCGCCCACACATGCAGGCTGCCCGCACCGATGACATCATCGGTCAAGCCGGCCTGCTGTGGGCCATGATCTACCGGGTCGTCCATATTGCCGCGGACGGCAATCCTGCCATGCAGGTCGTTCGCCATGAGGATCTCTCGATGGACCCAAGCGTGGGATTCCATAGGTTGTATGATGAACTCGGACTGAGCTTCTCGTCTGGAGTAGAACGCGAAATACTCAGATCGAGCAACCCGGCGAATCCCGCCGAGTTACACCCAGGGAGGATCCATTCGGTGAAGCTCGACAGTCGCGCCAGTCTCGACAACTGGAGGCGCCGGCTCTCGACTGCCGAGGTGGCCCGCTTGCGTGAGCTGACTGAGGATGTGGCCGGTCTGTACTATCCGGAAGTGGCTTGGAATTGAACAGCTCAGCCCGACTCGTCTCCGTTGTGACACCCTCCCTCAATCAGGCGCGCTTCCTGGAAGCCACTATCGAGTCGGTGCTCTCGCAGGATTATCCGCGACTCGAATACATCATCGTCGACGGCGGTTCAACGGATGGGAGCGTCGAGATCATCAAGAGGTACGCGCATCGGCTGGCCTGGTGGGCAAGCGAGAAGGATCGGGGGCAGACCGACGCGATCAACAAGGGTTTCCAGCAGGCAGCGGGCGATATCCTTGCCTGGCTGAACTCAGATGATACGTATGTCGCCGGTGCTGTGTCCGCGGCGGTAGAGTGTCTTGAGAAGCACCCTGAAGTCGGCTTGGTGTATGGGGATGCCAACTACATCAATGAAGCCGGCCAGGTTATCGGCAGATTCCCCGCCGCGCAAACCGACTACGGCCGGCTGCGCCAAGGCTACGTCCACATTCCCCAGCAGAGTTCTTTTTTCCGCGGCGTCTTGTGGCGGGCCCTCGGTCCTCTCGATCCATCATTCTACTTCGCGATGGATTATGATCTGTGGGTGCGCATTGCGTCGCGCTCGAAGTTGAAATATGTTCCGCAGACCTGGGCCAATTTTCGTCTGCATGACGCCGCCAAGACGATCGCCTCGGACGAACACTGCTGGCCTGAAATGCTTCGTGTTCATTATCGAGACGGCGGAGGTTCTCTATCCGTAATCATGGCCAAGTACTATGTGCGCAGACTGATCGCGCCTCTCTGGAACTGGCGTCGGCGCCGGATGTTTGACCTCTCAAAGCCTCAGCCTTAAAGACCGAGACTCAAGCATGAAATTCATCCTTTCTCCGCCCTCCGCCGATGACCTCATCCAATTGCTCAAAGCCTGGCGCTTCTGGATTGTGGGCGCCGTGGTTGGGGCCTTGGCAGGCGGTGCAGCCTACTATGTCGCGCCGCCCCCGTACCGGGCCCGTGCCACGGTCAACGTGGATTTCCATCTGGAGCAAGCCTGGCCCCAGAACACAGATCGCGAACAGTTCTACTATCTTGAACGCGAGACCCGCAAGCTCGAAGAAATCGCTACCTCCGACGCCGTGCTCAATGACGTGGCAGCTCAGGTTGTGGGCGTGACTGTCCAGAAAATGCGGTCTGGAAGGCTGCAGCTCAGTCAGCCCGGCAACGGCGGCTGGCATTTCTTTGCCGATGATGAGGATCCAAGGCGGGCGACTGCCCTGGCTTCTGCTTGGGCACGGGCTTTTGTGGGACAAGTTCAGGAACAGGTGGTGGACACTTCCAGTTCTGGTCTGGAACCGTACATCACTACCAGCGCGGTTCAGACGGAGAACCTTGTCGCGCACCGGGCGCGCGGTGTGAGCCTCTACTTGCTGGGCGGAGCGCTGGCGGCTCTTGCGCTCAGCGCGCTTGGGGTCCTGTTCGTCCACGTGAAATCATGAATATGACCGCTGGTCCCGGTCTCCTAGGCCGAATCGCGCGTTTCCTCTGGGCAGCCTCATTATTGACGGTGCCCGTAACCAGTTTCCGCTACTTTCCGGCCGGGGAAGGCACTTATGTCCGCCCTCTGGCACTGTATCCGCTGCTCCTGCTTACGCCGGTTCTGCTCGTGGAGCTCCTCCGAGGCAAGACGACCCTTCCACGGGCAGGAGTGCTGACGTCGCTCGTCGCCTTCCTGCTCGCGGTGCTGATCACCAGCCTCGTTGGTATCCTGCTCGGACCGGTGGCCATGCGCGGGCAGGATATTGTTGGTCGCGTGGCAAGGGCCTGGGCGACCGTCCTTATCGGCGTGGCTTTCTTCGTTGCAGCGGTCTGGATGAATCGTAATGAGTCCGATATGCGGTTTTCGGTAAGTTGGCTGCTGGCGGGATTTATGCTCGATGTTCTGTGGAGCTGCGTGCAAGGCGCAACATTC
Organism: Anaerolineae bacterium; assembly: GCA_041480885.1. Taxonomy (GTDB): domain Bacteria; phylum Chloroflexota; class Anaerolineae; order Anaerolineales; family Villigracilaceae; genus Fen-1038. The sequence continues at coordinate 7,326 of JBGPAT010000009.1, read as the reverse complement.
TATCTGCACATCCTGCCGAAGCCCCTGGTTACCCACTGGCAGCGAGCGTTTTCATTGCGCGAGCTGATCAGGACGAATCGGATTTCAGGATTGGCCTACGAGCCCTCGTGGCTTGCCGGCCAGATATCGACGATCTATCTTCCGTGGCTCTTTGCCGCGCTTCTCACTGGACTCCGTCTTACGCGTTTCAAATGGTTGGAAACATCGCTTCTCGTGGTCGCCGTCGTCCTCCTGCTGGCAACGTTTTCGCGCGGTGGCTTGCTGACGGCTGGCATCTCCGCTATCCTGACATTTCTGGTGGTGGGGCGCGCGCAGATGCGAGGTGCCTGGCGGTGGTTCGCCGCAGGCTTTGCGGGCGGCAGGGCCCTTTCGGCGCGCTTGGCTGCGCTTCTTCTGCTGGGTATCTGCGTGGCGGGTTCCCTGTTGTTCCTGGGTCAGAAAGGCTACATTGCGAGGCTGTGGAACACGCGGGCCACGAGCATTGAGGACTTCTTGATCCAGAACTCAGCTGGCGCACGGGCCGCGTATGTTTGGAGTTCGCTCAGTGAATACCAGGATCATCCTTGGACTGGCGTGGGTCTCGGCGCGAGCGGGTTCTATATGTACAGCAAATTGCCGGATTGGGCCCTGACAACAATTCCCGAGATTGCCCGGCAATTGAGCCCGGAAAGCACGCTGTATCAGAACCCCAAGAATCTCTTTGCACGATTGCTGGCCGAAACGGGTCTGATCGGTTTCTTCCTCTTCATCGCGTTTCAGTTTTCGCTCCTGGGGGATGCACTCGAAGCCCTAAGGCAACAATCGACCATGTGGCGTTACCTGGGGCTTGCATCAGTCTTCACCTGGCTGGCGCTCATTATGTACAACATGACGCAGGACTCGCTCGCGATTCCCAATCTGTGGATCAATCTGGGTATTCTGGCTGGAATGTCGGCCCTGCCTGCGCAGATCAGTCAAGACGCCCCGCCGATCTCCTCGTGATTCCTGCCGCCACCCTCTGACTCACGGCGGCGGCAGCCAGAAAGGTCCTCGAGAATTCATGATCGTGCTCTCTGTGGGTATGCCCCGTGCGGGCTCCGGTTGGCACTACAACATGATTCGCGATCTAATGCAGACCACGGGTTGCGCCAATACGGTTGACATCCGCGCCCGTTTCCACCTTGAAAGCGTGCTCACGGACGCCAACTGCAATATCGGTGTTCTGTCCAGCCGCCGGCTGGTTATGGTTGCGGTTCCGGCGTTGCTTGGAAACACATTCGTGATCAAGGCACATGCCGCTCCAACCAAGGCCTCGCGACTGTTGCAGGCCATGCAGCTGCTGCGTATCACTTACATCTATCGCGATCCGCGCGATGCAATGCTTTCGGCGTTTGAGTATGGCCGTCGCGCGCTCGCCAACGGCCGTTCCAATGCTTTCTCGCATCTGGCTGATTTTGATCAGACCCTGGCCTTCATGATGGACTACATTGGCATCTGGACAAAATGGATTCGCGAAGGCCACGTATTGATCGCTCGCTACGAGGATCTGTTGCAAGAATATGCTAAGGAATCTGCCCGGCTGGTGCAACACCTTGGCTTGGATGCGACCCTTCCTGAGATTCAAGCGGTCATTGCGCGCTACGAGCCGGCACGCGCGGAGAGCAAGCAAGGCACGCACTTTTTCAAGGGGCGGATTGGACGGTTTCGCGAAGTATTTTCCGCTGAGCAGCAAGCAGTTTTGGCAGACAAGCTTGGCAAGTTCTTGCCACAGATGGGCTATGCCATCTAACATAGCCGCCCTGTGTGAGGCGCAATTCTGCGGTGGAACTCATCGTCGCGGGCAGCATGTTCTGAACTCAAGAGGCACGCTGCTCACCACGAGCCTCCTTGTGATGTCCGGCTCCGTCAGCGGCGAGCGGTGTTTTCGGGGCGTGGCCGCGGCTCCTGAACGCTATCATCGATCGAGGCTTGAGTTGATCCCAAGCCCTACGTGACGTGGTGGGGTGATATAGCTCATGCCGACTGCTCTCGGGCTATATTACTTTGCGAGCGGGGAGGACCTGCTGGCGCGTCCGCCAGTGATTCTGATTCACGGCGCAGGCGGTGATCATCTCTACTGGCCGCCGCAGATCCGCCGTCTACCCGACCAGCGCGTATTAGCAGTAGACCTGCGCGGTCATGGCAAATCCCCCGGTATCGGTCATCAGACGATAGATGACTATGCCAGGGACGTCATCGAATTCGCTAGCGCCCTCAAGCTGAACCAGATCGTCATCGTGGGACACTCGATGGGCAGCGCAATTGCTCTGCACGTGGCGATCCACTTCCCCCGACGTGTCCTCGGCCTTGGTTTGTTGGGCGGCGGTGCACGTCTGCGTGTCGCCCCCGCCATAATGCAGAGTGCATCGGATGCCTCCGCCTTCTCCGCCGCAATTCATCTGATCACCGATCTTTCCTTTGCGTCGCGTACTGGCCCACGTTTGCGGGAGCTGGCGGAACGGCGGATGGGGGAGATGCGGCCCTCGGTGTTGTACGGCGACTTTCTGGCGTGCGAGGCTTTTGACGCAGCCGAGCAGCTCTCAAAGATCACCGCGCCCACGCTCATTCTATGTGGCGCCGAAGACCGGATGACTCCGCCACGGAAATCCAGATTCCTGCAGGAGCATATTGCGGGGGCTAGGCTGGAAGTCCTGCCCGACGCCGGCCACATGGTCATGCTGGAGCAGCCGGAACGCGTGGCAAGACACCTGCTGGCATTCCTGGATTCTATTCCGTATCAATCCGGGAGATAGACCTCTCCGTCAGTGATGACAGCCATAGGATCGACCCTCTTGCCAAGAGTGACATGCTGTTCATTTGGGCTTTGGTTCAGCCTCAAGATGAACTAAAGCCCAAACAGCAATTCCAGTATCGGCCTGGCGTTCGTCAGTGCACGGGCCCGATGACTTCGCCGATTCTTGTCTTGCATGCTGAGTTCGGCCATGGTCTGGCCGACCTCGGGGAGCAAGAAGATCGAGTCATAACCGAAGCCGCCTGTCCCGCGCTCCTCCGGGATGATCTCGCCGCGGCATTCGCCTTCTGCCCAGCGGATCTCTTCACCCGGCACTGCAATTGCCACAGTTGCTCGAAAGCGTGCTGACCATGGACGACGCTTGCCTTCGAGGTTTTTCAAGAGGTGCTTGCGGCGATCGGCGTCTGTCGCTCCGATCTGATCCAGGTAGCGTGCAGAATGGAGGCCCGGTGCTCCGCCCAGTGCTTCCACTTCCAAGCCAGAGTCATCCGCCAAGGAAATCAGTCCACTGGCGTGTGCAAAGGCGGTAGCCTTCTTGCCGGCATTCTCGGCATAAGTCTCGCCGTCCTCGGGGACATCGAGTTTCAGACTGATGTCGTTGGGTGTAATGAGATCGACCGCAAGCCCGCCGAGGAGCGCCCGTATTTCCTCGACCTTGCCTTTGTTGTTTGTGGCGATTAGGAGTCTACTCATCCTGTGCGCTGCGTTCGTTAATCCTCGTGATCGCCCAGCCAGCGTGTTCTCGGACCAAAGGGTCGGGATCGTGCAAGGCCCTCTCCAAAGCCGGGAGCGCATCCCTGCGCCCTTCGTTCCCGAGCGCGACCGCCGCATTCCTACGATAGCCGTTCCGTTTCGCGCGCTTCACAGGACTCTCGCTAAACTGTATCGCGAATTCATCCGGAGTGAGCTCCAACTCATGGATGAGACCCGGCTGCGGCAGCCCTGCGCGCGCCCTGAACGCAGTGTCGCCTTCGCTCGCGGCGAAACGATTCCATGGGCAAATCATCTGGCAGAGATCGCAGCCGAAGATCCAGTTGCCAATCTGCGGTCGCACTTCCGCCGGAATCGCTTGCTTTAGTTCGATGGTTAAGTAGGAGATGCAGCGCCCTGCATCAATTGTGCGATCGGGCAGGATGCACCCCGTCGGACACGCCTCGATGCAACGCGTGCACTTGCCGCAGTGATCGGCTTCGAAGGGCGCGTTGGGAGTCAGTCCAATGTCAAGCAGAATTTCGGAGAGCAACAAATACGAGCCTGCTCTTGGATTGATCAGGCACGTATTCTTTCCAATCCAACCAAGCCCCGCGCGCTGAGCCAGATCCCGCTCAAGGATGGGGCCGGTGTCCGTGTACCCGCGGCTCGACACGGCATGACCCACTTGATCCTGGATGAAAGTCGCAATCGCTTGCAGGCGCTTGGGAAGGACCACGTGGTAATCAGTGCCCCAGCCATAGGCCGCCATGCGCCCATGGCCCAGGTCTTGCGTACCGCCTCGGGCAACGGAACTTGGGTCGGAGTACGGGATCGCCAGCACAAGGATGGTTTTGCATTCGGGCATGATCAATAGCGGGTCGCGCCGTCTCGCGCGCGAGCGCTCATTGGCAAGATATTTCATGGATGCATGCCGCCCTTGCCTTAGCCACTCTTCGAAGGCTGACGAGTGGGGCGGCGCTACGGGAGTCGTAAAGCCGGCCAGGACAAATCCCAGCCGGCCTGCTTCGTCCTTGATGGCTTGTTCGAGTCGGGGCCTGGACGAGGACTGTGCCGATGTCACTTCACAACAATTTTCACATAGATCGGTTTCGGGAAGGGTTTGCCGCCGGCATTGACCATTTGCCAGGCGCTGAGGTAAGTCCCGGCCCTCGTGGGTGCCGTGAAATTGACCGAGAGCTCCACTTCCTGTCCCGGTCCGACCGCACCGCTAAAGGGCGCAGCCTTGCCGGACATCTGGTCCCCGTAGCTGAATGTCAACTGGTAGCCACCGCCCCAGGTGCACGAACCATTGTTCTTCACCCGCCAAGTCTTGACAAAGGATTGCCCGAGAGTCATCTGGGTATTGTCCGGAACGTTCACATCGACTGTGGCGGGATCAAAGCTGAGGGCATCGCACAGGATGGGCGTAGCGGTGACACCACCGGGCAGCAACGTGGGCGTGTCCGTCAGTGCAGTCCCGCTCGTAGTCCCGATGGGCGCCGGTGTCTCCGTCATCGGCGGAAGGGGCGTTGGGGTCAATGCGGCCGCGGTCAGCGTGAAGTTGGCCATTACGGTCTGCGCCGCGCTGGTTTGTATGAGCACGATGTCGGGGGTCGGCGCACCCGGTGCCGGAGCACACGCCGCAAAGAGGAGCGCGCCCAAAGCCGACACGAGCAGCATTCTTGTTTTCATGTTACCTCCCGACGGGTCACAGCAAGGCTCCTTTGCTACTGCACAATAATGTCAACAGAAACCAGCGAGCCGAACCATACGCCGGCGTCGTTCTTCATCTGCCAGAAACCCTTGTACTCTCCCGCAGCCCTGGGTGCATTCATGGGAACGACGAAACTCTGGGTATGATTCGGCTTTGTGAAGTCTGCTGAGTACACGATTTTTACGTCAAGCCCACCCAGTCGCTCGCCGCTCTTGAAAGCAAAGACATAGCCCTCGTCCCAGGTGCAGGTTCCGGCATTTAGGAGTGACCACGATTTCTTGAAATCATGCAGCGGACTCATCCTCGTTCCGTCGGGGATCTTCTCGCCAACAAACACGGCGTTGTTGCAGCCCACAGCCATGCCAGGAGTGACAGGGCCGGCTGGTAAGGAGGCCAGCGGCGTTATCCCGATGCCGGGCGTGCCGAATGTGAAGGGCGTGCCGAACGGTGTCAGGCCGGCTCCCACCGGGAACGTGGGCAGAGGCGTGAAGCTGGCCAACGCAGTGGGACTCGTCAACGGCGGCGGCGAGGCCGCCTGTGCCGTCTGCGTTTGTTGATCGTTTAGCTGGGCGATCAAGGTTGCGGCCGCGGCCGTGTACAGGGCATTGACGTCTGCCGTCGGCGCGGCTGCTTTTCCCAGATTACAGGCAGCCAATGTGCCTGCCACAGCAACCCATGTGATCGCCTGAATGGGCCTCTTATGCGGCATGACTAGACCTCCGGAACTTCTTAAGCATGAGCATAGGATCTCGTAGATTCTCTCATGCCACAATATTATACTGCGGCTTGTCACGCCCCCTGGGCTCCGTTGGACGGCCCGCAGCCCTTGCGACCCATGGTAATACTGTCGCTTAGGGGGTCGCCAGTAGGGGTCCGCCGTGCTCAGGGAGTCGGCGTGGCAGCCGCGGGCTATGGACGGATTCCCAGCCGCGTAATACGGGGCGCAACCCACAACGCGTTATCCTGAGCAGGTGAACCATTGGCCATCACGACCAGCGTGAACTTCACCTTCTGGCCTGCCAAAGTACTCAAATCAACGTCGACCGGATAATATTGGCCTTCGTAAGCCTCGTTCCAGATGCCAAACCTGTGTGGATCTCTGTCGCCAATCTGATAATCCAGGCGGAACATCACATTGCAGGCATAGGCCCCATACTGGCAGTTCACCAGAGCCCGAAAGCGATCCCCGTCACGTATTTTCACGGCGGGGTACTGGCCGCTGATGAAGCCGCCATCGCTCTCTTTGGGAACTGTGAGCAGCGCGGCCTCATCCGCCGTACTTCCATTCTCCATGACCGGACGCTTGATTCTGATCACAAAGCCCTTGCCGTCGCCTTTCGACCCCGGACACGGCAGATCCCGGCTGTTGTTCTGCCACTGGGCATCGCAGTAACTGCCTACGAAGTCATAGACGGTGTAGGTAGGACCTACCACTTCAATTTGGACCCAGAATGCGGTGGCCGCCTGGATACCGATGCCGAAAAGCGCGCCCGCTGCGTTGCGCATTTTCCAGTATCCCTGATAGTTGCCATTCGTAGTCGGGGCAGTCAGTGGAACCGACACGTCGACGGATTGGCCGGGGTTGACGTAGGTGTCCAGATCGCGGCTGGCCGGCGCGCGCATTCGGTCTCCGCTCACGAAAACCAACGCGTATGCGGGCGTCCAGGAACATGAGCCAATGTTTTGAATCCGCCACGTCTTTGTGAAGTCTGCACCGGGATCCAGGGACGATCCGTCTGAGATCGTCACATCCTTCACGAAACTGGCCGCATCGCACAAAACCGCAGGTGCCGGCGTCCGGCTAGGAGTGCCAAGGGAAAAGGTTGGGAATCCTGATAGTGCTGTGGGTGAACTGGAGGCGCTGGCGACCTGTGAGTTCGAGGCCTGCAAGGTCAGGGCAGCCGCCGTATATAGCTGTCCGAGCGTGGCGACCGCTGGCGGTGTGCTGCTCCCACCGGACGCCAGGGTGCAGGCGAGCGACGCGGCCGACAGAATCACGGCTGCCACCAGCCATCTTGCGCGCTGTCTCATCGCATCCTCCTCAGATGAGTGATTTCCTGATAGTGTGGAGGACGCACCTTTAGGGCATTTGGTTCCCGGGCTTGAGGAGTCGGCCGGCCCCATTCTTCCTGCCGCGGCATAGACCCTG
>JBGPAT010000008.1:0-21248 GCA_041480885.1 Anaerolineae bacterium | reverse complement strand
CCTCATGAAGGACTCTGGCGGGTTTGATCATAACAAGCAATCACTGCGCATCGTGACACAACTCGAACAACGCTATCCCGAATTTCCTGGATTGAATCTTACCTGGGAAGTCCGCGAGGGCATGGTGAAACACGAGTCCGAGTACGATATCGCGGATGCGCGGGAGTACGATCCCAGCCTGCGCGGCAACCTTGAAACGCAAATTGCCAATGTTGCCGACGAACTTGCATATACGACCCACGATCTCGACGATGGGTTGCGCTCAAGTATGATCTCTCCGCACATGCTGGAGGGGATCGCCCTCTGGGAGATCTTAAAGCAGACCTACAGCTGGAAAGGCCCAGATCTAGCCGATCTTGAGCGGCATCGGATGATCCGCCAATTGGTTGGACTCCTCGTAACCGATATCACGCGGGCGACGGACCTGCGGCTCAGTGATAGCGTCGTAAAGTCGCCGCTGGATATTCAGAAGCTTACAGAGAATCTCGTCGGCCACAGCCAAGACATGCAGGTCCGCAACAGGGAGCTTAAGGATTTCCTTTACAAGAAGCTCTACACCCATTACAGAGTCTTGCGGATGGCGGTCAAAGCCGAGCGGATCATAGGCGATCTGTTCGACGCCTACCACGCCGAACCCGCCGTTCTGCCAGACGCCATCCAGGAAGTAATCGGCCAGCACGGGCTGGAACGCACCATCTGCGACTACATTGCCGGCATGACCGATCGTTTCGCCATCGATGAGTATCGAAAGCTTTTCGACCCCCTTGAAAAGCCTTGACTCACAATCATCCTACCTAGAGCAGCCAGATGCCCGATCCCACGTACCTTACCGAGGAAGGTGCCCGTAAGCTGCGGGCCGAACTTGAGAATCTGAAAGGTCCCAGGCGCGCCGAACTTGCAAAGCGCCTTCGCTCTGCGATTCAAATGGGCGACCTGTCGGAGAACGCAGACTATCACAAGGCGAAGGAAGATCAGGCCTTCCTTGAGGGTCGCATTCAGGAGATCGAATACCTCCTGCGCAATGCGGTGACGATCGACAGACAAGCAGACACGGATACTGTCAGCCTGGGGCATCATGTGACGATTCAGGAAGCGAATTTGCCGCCGGAAAGATACCACCTCGTGGGGGCAAAGGAAGCCGATCCGCGCCAGGGCCGCATATCCAATGAGTCCCCTATTGGCCGCGCGCTTGTGGATCACCGCGTCGGTGACGTCGTCGAAGCCGAGACGCCCGCCGGCTCGATCAAGCTGAGAATACTCGAGATCGAATAAGCACGCCGATACAAAACATGAGGCCGGGCGACGATCTGCCCAGCCTCATGTTTTTTTTTCTCGGGAATGGTCTGACTTGCGCCAAATCGCCAACTCGAGCGTGACCCGCTCAAAATAGCTCTTCTCAGGCATGGCCCCGTCGCCATACTGCAAATCCACAACAGTGGCCAGTAGCTGCAGGGTTTCGGTCTCAAGCATGATCTGCTTCTGCCCTTCGACCTGGATGAGTTCCCCCTTTGCCTCCAATCGGCTTCGGATGCCCCCATCGCCATAAGCGTGGGCACTCATCAAGACCTTCGTAGCCGTCTTGATATCATTCTTGTCGAAGAGCCAGATCTCCAATGCGGTGACCTTCTTCGGATCTCCGACCCCGATTGTCTCAGACACGCCGACACCGTATTCGCCGAGGAAATCCCCGCTGGGCGTATCGATACTGAAGGACTCATCATACAGGTCGTCACCGAGCACGTACGTGGTCATGTTCTGCGTGATCGGCGGAGCCACGCCCAGTGACTCAAAGTTGGTCTTGTTCTTCGCCGCCTCGCGGCTCAATTCGCTTGCCTGCATCCCTGGCGTCACCGTCGTGATCGATCGGTTGGCCAGAAGTCGTCGCAGCACAAAAAAGACGGCTGCTACGCCAACCAGCACCAGCACCAGCACCGCGCCGATGATGATCGTTGTGCTGGAAGGCGGCTCAGGAGACGCGCCCCCGCTAGCCGTCCCGGAGGGACCCACCCCTTTCACGATTTGGATGACCTGTCCAAAAGCAAGGATGACAACGGGATCCATGCCTTCGGGATTCTGTTGGATCTTGACGAAATTGGGGGCTGCCGCCGGTCCCAGATCGTTCCAGCGCCGGACGGCCAGATTGGGATCTCGATTGACGCGGAAGGAATCGATGGCCATCCGCAAGTAGTCCTCTTGCAGGTCGGGACGCATCACGGCTGGGGTCGTGTTCACGACTCTGACAGTCACCCAGCCCAGAGGGACACCGGCGATAAGCCCGACTGCCGCCGCCAACGCCGCAAGTATCACTCGATTCTTCAAGATATCAGACACAGAAGTCATGGGGGCTCCTCGTGACATCGCTTTCCCGACCCCCATTATACAGGCTATTAGTCAATCCGCAATCATTCTCAAACCGATTCCGGGACGATGTCTTCGAGTAGGAAGACTTGCAGGCAATTCGTGCACTGCGCCTCGCGCTTGTTCGCAATTACGAGCAGACCCCGGCAATTGGGGCAAGGTCGTGCGAGCGGCTTCTTCCACGAGGTGAAGTCACATGTGGGGTAGTTGGCACATCCATAGAACGTACGGCCCTTGCGCGTCTTGCGCTCCACAAGCTCTCCGCCATCCTTGGGGCACTTCACGCCAATCTTCTCCAGCCAGGGCTCGGTATAGCGGCAGGCAGGAAAGTTTGAGCAGGAAATGAATTTTCCGTAACGCCCGTGGCGGATAACGAGCTCCCCGCCATCCTCGGGGCACGTGCGACCAATCGCTTCGGGTGCAGTCTTCGTAATCGGTATCTCTGCCTGTGCCCGGCGCACCTGCTCTTTGAACGGCGCATAGAACTCACCGATCGCTGCCGTCCACGCCATCTCACCGGAAGCAACCTGGTCGAGATCGTCTTCCATGTGAGCAGTGAACTTGATATCCACGATTTCCGGGAAATACTCTACCAACAGATCGTTCACTTGTATGCCCGTCTCCGTTGGCCCCAGTCGTTTTTCCACGCGTTCTACATAGCCGCGCTGCTGAATCGTTGACAAGATCGGCGCGTATGTTGATGGGCGGCCAATTCCATTCTCTTCAAGCACCTGGACGAGTGACGCCTCGGAAAACCGCGGCGGTGGCTGCGTGAAGTGTTGCTCGGGTATGAGGCGCACCAAGTCTGATGCCTGGCCCTCCACAAGGCCGGGCGGTATCTTCACCATTTCCTCTTCGTCTTCGGTCCGTGCGTCCTCGTTCTTAGCCTCCACGTACACAGCCAGGTAACCGGGGAACCTGATGGACGAGCCTGAGGCGCGAAACAGGTACTCATGTTCATCCGAATTGCCCGTAACCTCGACCTGTAAGGTATCATATACGGCAGCTTCCATCTGTGAGGCCACGAAGCGCTGCCAGATGAGGTTATAGAGCTTGAACAGGGCGGGGTCAAGGAAGGCCTTTATTGCATCGGGCTCACGCATGACGGAAGTGGGTCGGATGCTCTCATGGGCTTCCTGCGCTCCAATAGTCTTGGTCTTGTACTGGGGCGCCTCGCCGGGCAGGAAGTCGGCTCCGTACTTCTCCAACACGAAATCGCGCGCCTCTCTCTGTGCGCTCTCCGAGACGTTGGTTGAATCGGTACGCATGTAGGTGATCAATCCGGTCGCACCGCCGTTCCCCACGTCCTGACCTTCATAGAGGGCCTGCGCAAGGGCCATCGTCCTCCTGGCTGCCATACCCAGCTTGCGGGAAGCCTCCTGCTGCAAGGTGGAGGTCGTGAATGGCGCAGACGGCTTGCGTCGGCGCTCACTGCGCTTGACCTTGCTGATCACGTACACGGACTTCTCAATATCCCCCAGGATCAGCTTTGCAGCGGACTTGTTTGGCAGCTCCAGGTCGCTACGATCGATCCTGACAAGTTTGGCGATGAAGGTTGATTTCAGGCCCTCCGGCCTGAAATCAGCATGGATCGTCCAGTACTCCACCGGCACAAAGGCCTCGATTTCGCGCTCGCGATCCACGACCAGGCGTAGGGCCACTGACTGAACGCGGCCGGCAGACAGGCGGCTTCGCACTTTCTCCCAGAGTATCGGACTGATACTATAGCCCACCAGCCGATCCAGAACGCGTCGAGCCTGCTGCGCGTTGACCAAGTCCATATCGATCGCACGCGGATGCGCGAATGCTTCGTGGATAGCCGTTTCCGTGATTTCGTGAAAAGTGACGCGGTGAGCGATCGCCGGATCGATCTCGGAGGCCTCCATAAGATGCCACGAAATTGATTCTCCCTCGCGATCCGGGTCGGTCGCCAGATAGACTTGTTCAGCTCGCCGCGCCAGCCGTTTGAGCTCCTTCACAACCTCTTTCTTCTCATTCGGAACGCGGTACTTCGGCTCAAAATTGTTATCGACATCCACGGAGAGCTGTGAGCGGAGCAGATCGCGCACGTGCCCGATCGAGGCCTTGACCGTGTAACCTCTGCCCAGGAAACGCCCCACCGTCTTCGCCTTTGCGGGCGATTCCACGATCACCAGCTTGCCGTCACGTCTCTGGACCGGCGCGACCCTCGGCTCGGCCACCATCCCCTCATGCGCCGGTGTCCTCCCCATGCGGTAAAGCTTCGTCGCACACACAGGGCACACACCTGTAGTGACTGGCGAGCCCTTGGCATTGAATCCAGCCACCGGTTCCTGCATGCTACGTTTGGTCTTGCACTTCATGCAATAAGCTTCCATTAATTCTCCGGAACTCATAGATACTTTTCCTGCCGGTGTTTTCTCAAATGCTCAACGACGTCTCGGACCTTCTGTGCCTGATCTGACTTGCAGACCAGCAGCACATCCCCCGCGTCCACAATCACTGTGTCATCCAGTCCAATCGTTACGACGAGGCGCTCGCTATCGTTGCCGTACACCAGCGTATTGTGGGTTTCAAGGGCCAGGTGCTGGGCCATCGTCGACACATTGCCGTCCATATCCGGGAAAAGCACGTCAAACAGGGTTTGCCAGGACCCTACGTCATTCCATCCGAGACCACCGGCCGGCAGCACCACCACGCGCTCTGCACGCTCCATTACGCCGTAGTCAATCGTCTCCAGCTTCAATCCCGGCCACTCGGACCTCAGGACTTCATCTTGCGCCTTCGTTCCCCAAGCTGCGGCGATTTTCTCGAGCGCCGCATGAAGACCCGGCATTTGCTTTCCGATTTCGCCCAGGATGGCATCCGCCCGCCAGATGAACATCCCGCTGTTCCATGAATGGACTCTTGACCGCACAAATTCCTGCGCGGTCTTCTCGTCTGGTTTTTCTGTGAATCGACGCACATGATAGACAGGATACTTGAAATGCTCCAGGGGCTCCCCCTGCTGAATGTACCCGTAAGCCGTCGAAGCAGCCACAGGCGTTATTCCCAAAGTCACCAGATAATTCTTCCTCGCGACATCGAACGCCTCGCGCAAAACGTAATGGAATAGATCCCTGTTTCGAATGAAGTGATCTGATGGCAGGATTGCCATCAGCGCGTCCGGATCGCGCTTTCTAAGCACGGTCGCTGCCAGCCCAACCACTGAGGCCGTGCCGCGCGGTGCTGGCTCGATCAAATAGTTCGCCTCAGGAATTGAAGGTACCTGACGCCGGATCTCGTCAGCCTGTTGGCTGACCGTCACCACCAGAATCCGCTCAGATGGAAAAAGATCGGTCAACCTGGCCACTGTACTTTGGAACAGGGTTTCTTCGCCCAGCAGTGGCAACAGTTGCTTTGGACGGTCCTTCCTCGATACTGGCCAGAGTCGGGTTCCACCACCGCCGGCCATGATCACTGCGTAGTCGTGTTCTTCCACGTCAAGTCCTCAGACGGAGTAGCCCGATTGTACCTCACGGACCGCAACGTACTGCATGCCACCCACTTGACGCACCATGCCTTTGAGCTCCATCATCACAAGTGCCGCAGAAACCTTCTCCACCGGCAGCGCGGTTCTGTTGCGAAGCTCATCAACGTGCAGAGGCTCGCTGCCCAATGTCTCCATCAACTGTCTCTCCACTTCGTTCGCAGGAAGGATGCGCCTCGCGGCTCTTTGTTGGCCAAGACGCGTAAGGTCGAGCGACTGCAGTACGTCATCGGGGCTCAAGAGGGGCAGCGCGCCGTTTTGTATCAATTTGTTTGTGCCTTTGCTTTGAGGAGCAAGGATGCTTCCTGGAACGGCGAAGACTTCCCGACCCTGTTCTGCTGCGAACTCGGCCGTGATGAGTGCGCCGCTTGTCTCGCCCGCTTCAATCACAACGGTCGCCAATGCCAGTCCTGAGATGATCCGGTTGCGCGGCGGAAAGTTGCTGCTCTCGGGCGCGGTCCCCAAAGGATAATCACTTAGGAGCGCGCCTTGGGACAACATTTGCTCAGCAAGCGCGCGGTTCTCGGGCGGATAGATGCGATCCACGCCTGACCCCAGGACTGCCACGGTTCTGCCGCCGGCCTTCAGCGCCGCCGAGTGCGCGACGGCATCAATGCCTCGCGCCAGTCCACTGACTACTGTGACGCCCGTGCCGGCCAGGTGCGCGGACAATTCCTCTGTGACTTGGCGGCCATAGGCCGTGATCCGTCGCGTCCCGACGATTGCCACTGCGATCTCATCTTCAGAAAGCCAGTCCCCGCGCACGAATAGTACCGGAGGAGGCTGTTCAATTTCCCTCAGTCGGGCCGGATAAGTTGCGTCTTCGGGCGTGAGAACCTGGATTCCTTGTGTGCGGATTTTCTCCCACAGCCCTTCCAGATCGAGGCCCTTCCGAACCTCCACAAGTCGGCTGATGGTCTTTGCACCTAATCCCGCGGCCCGCAGTTCATCCGGTGTGCCCCTCCAAGCCGAAGCCGCGTCCCCGAAATGATGAATCAGGGCGCTGAGTCGGACCGCACCAATACCGCGGACAACGTTGAATCCGACCCAAAAGCGTTTTTCGTTATTTCCCGTGTCCGCGGTTGCCAAGTCCTGTCTTCCCAGAATCTTGCCTCGCCAACCGATTTACTCTGTGCCCGTTCCTGGAAGGCCGCGCGGCAGGCGCACCCGGATTGTCCTCCGCTCTATGTCCACCTCCAGAACGACAGATGGAATGGCAGGAAGCAGCACCTCGCGCCCATCCGCTCGTGTCACCACGTATACGTCGTTGGCACCGGTGTGCATGATCTCCGTCAACGTGCCTAGTGATTCATCGTAGTCAGCCACGACGTGGCAGCCCACAAGTTGGTGATGATAATAACTCCCTCGTGGCAGCGGCGGTCGATCGGCTGTCTTCGCGTACACCAGTTGATTGCGATAGACTGCCGCCTCCTCGGTCGTGTCAATGCCACGGAACTTGATCAGAATACCCTGATTGTGGTGACGGGCGCTGAAGACGATTGCCGGCCTGCGCGTCTTACCCAAGAAGACTTCCGCATCGGGCTTCAGGCGCTCCGGGAAATCGGTCACAATCTCCATAAGCATCTCCCCGTGCAGGCCGTGGGGGCGGCGTAGAGCACCGATTACTAAATATTCAGGCTCACCAGCGGATGGCGAGCCTGAAGGAGTCTTGCCTGGCTTTTCTTGTGACGCCATTACTCGGGTTCGACGACGTCAAGCGTGGCTTGCTTTCCCTCGCGCTCGGCGGCGACCCTCAGCATCGTGCGTATAGAATTCGCCACCTTGCCGCTCCTGCCGATCACGCGGCCCATATCTTCCGGAGCCACGCTCAGCTCCAAGCGTACGCGGTCCCCCCCGCCAAACTCCCGCACTTGTACTTGGTCTGGGTGCTCCACCAACAACTTGGCGATGTACTCAACTAATTCCTTCATATGGACTACTTTCGGCCCGGATGCCTGTGTTTCCCGATTCTTTCATGCAAGGCCCGAGCGCAGGTTCGATTAATCTTTCCGTGTCTTGCTTGGCGCACCGCGGCGCCCAGCGGCTTCGGTCGCCTCCTTCATCAGGCCTTCCACGTCTTCGCCCTTCTTGAAGCGATCGAAGCGGTCGAGTAGCCCAGAGCTCTTGAAGACTTGACCGACCGACTCGGTCGGTAAGGCGCCATTGCTCATCCAGTGATAGACCCGGTCCTCGCGGACACTAAGAGTCGCAGGGTCGGTGCGAGGATTGTAGAAGCCAAGAATCTCGAGGAAGCGACCATCTCGTGGAGCTTCCTTGTCCGCGGCTACTATGCGGTACGACGGTTGGCCCCTCAATCCCATGCGTCGAAAACGAATACGGACCATCGAAAACGTTCTCCTTCAGTTCTGTGAAAGTACTCCAGGCGCCGAAACAGACTTGCCTTGGAGCATGTGGATGCCCGGGACCTACAACGCTGCAGGACCAGTGACGGAGGCCTCAAGCGTCGCGTCTTCGCCAGCCCTTGAACCACAACTGTTTATTCTACCAGAGAATGAGCGGGGAATCGGAAAGGGGTTGAAGTACACGTGCCACGGTCCTCGTGCCCTTGATTGCCTTGTCATGGACCCAGCGGTACGCCGCTCGGACGGTACGCCCACGGCCACCTCTGCACAAATCTGGGGATTTGCGACACCAGTCCACCACGCGTCGAATTCCGGGGACAGCCGGGAGATCCGGTCATCAAGCCGGCAAGTGCTCTTTCCGCCTCGAGGCTTCCATCGTCGCGTCAACATCACTGACGTGACCCGCTTCGCACATGCCCCCTGCGTGGCCTGCGCTGCAACTCGAAGAGTGACTGACCTATCCAAACATCCCGGGCAGGACTCTGCCACTGGTTTTCTGCAGCACACGCACCAATTTCTGCGCCTCGCGGAGCTGCTTGAGCAGGCGGTTGACATCCTGGACATCCGTGCCAGATCCGGCCGCGATGCGCCCACGCCGGGACGCGTTGAGAATATCAGGGTTGCGGCGCTCACGACCGGTCATCGAATGGATGATGGCTTCAGATTTCGCGAAGCTTCGCTCAAGCTCTTGAGAATCTACCTGACGAGCCGCCTTCCCGAATTGCCCGGGCAGCATGTCCATGATTTGACCGATCGAGCCCATTTGTCTTACCTGTTTCATTTGCTGCAGCCAATCCTCTAATGTCAGCTGACCTTTTCGTAGTTTCTCGGCCTGACTCTGGCCGGCTTTGGCGTCGAAGGCAGACTCGGCTTTCTCAATCAGGCCGATGACGTCGCCCATCCCGAGTATCCGTGATGACATCCGTCTCGGATCGTAGATCTCCAGCGCGTCAAGCTTCTCGCCAGTGCCAATGAACTTGATCGGCACTCCGGTTACGGCCCTGACCGAAATGGCCGCGCCGCCCCTTGCATCGCCGTCCATCTTGGCAAGGATCAGGCCGGTGATCGCCAAATGGTCACGAAAACCCTGTGCGATATTTAGGGCCTCCTGACCAAGCATCGCATCAAGCACCAGCAAGGTTTCCACCGGCGAGACCGCCGCCGACATTATCGTCAGCTCATCCATCAGCTTGGTGTCCAAGTGCGACCGGCCCGCAGTGTCCACGATGACAACGCTGTATCCACCGTTGGCGGCTTTTCCCACCGCCCGTTTTACCAACGTTACCGCATCCAATTGTGGATCGTATTCCACAGGAACGTCGATCCTCTGACCCAGTTGCTGCAACTGCTCCGCCGCGGCCGGTCTGTGGGGGTCACCCGCCACCAACACCACCCGTTCTCCGGCCGAGCGCAGGAGGCGGCCCAACTTACCCGCCGTGGTCGTTTTTCCTGAACCCTGAAGTCCGATCAGCATCACGATACGGGGTTTTGGCCCAGAAAGCTGCAGCGGGATGGCATCACCGAGCATTGCCACCAGTTCCTCGTTGACGATCTTGACAACTTGCTGTCCCGGATTAAGTGCCCTCGAAACCTCCGCACCGACTGCGCGTTCTCGTACCTTCGAGATCAGGGTCTTGACCACGTTGTAGTGAACATCTGCCTCCAATAGTGCGAGGCGGATTTCCCGCAGGGCGGCTTCGACGTCCGCCACCGATAGCTTGCCGCGGCGGCGAAGTTCATCGAAGACCTGAGCTAGCCGTGAAGTGAGTGTTTCAAACATGGGTGGAGGTTGGCCTGGATTGCGCCCGTCGCCGTTTTTCCGGGCGCCACTCCTTTGGTTTCGGCTGTCGATTGTAGTTCGTAGGAAATGGGGGGTCAAGTGCAACTGCTTCGCTTGCCCATTCTGGAAGGCTTACTTGACAATAGGCTGCTCGTCTAGTAAAATTCCGCTCGCTTAGGAGCAAGGCATCGCGCCGAGATAGCTCAGTTGGTAGAGCACGCGACTGAAAATCGCGGTGTCGTCAGTTCGATTCTGACTCTCGGCACTCTCGGCTTGAGCAAGAACCGACCTGCGGGCGTGGTTCAGTGGTAGAACGTCTCCTTGCCAAGGAGAAGGTCGTGGGTTCGAATCCCATCGCCCGCTCTGTGTATTGCAGGACGCTGGTTTCAAGCAGTAGATCCGCAATCGGAGAAGTCGTGCGCGGTCACGCGCCCGGCGTGGACTGCAGACCCCGCTGCAAAATGATCGACCAGTACGTCCCTGCGACTGGTTAATGGGTACGCGGAAAACGGTAATACCAGTGGCGTCGTGGCCAAGTGGTAAGGCAAGGGTCTGCAAAACCCTCATCACGGGTTCGAATCCCGTCGACGCCTCATCATGGGCCTGATTTCAGGCTCGTTTTCTTTTTTTCCAGCGGGCCGGCGACTCCGTGGCATACGGCCAAACGGCCGGCCTCGCCCCCGATTTTGCTTGCCGCTTTCCCTGAATAGGATCTCCTCCCCACTCGAGGATTGTCGGGACGTCATCCAGCCCGCCGGCATCCCGCCGAAGCGCTGGACCCCCACGCGTTTTCGCGCCGTGGGCACTTGCGCCGAGCTACGCCGATGCCTCCGGCCGTTTTTCGCTGGTGCATGCGTGTGCAAAAGCCCGTGCCAGACGAGCGTTCCGCAAGTTCTTGAGACGCAATGGGACACATCCACGTCTTCCATAGCATGCCGGAATTACCACTGTTGGCAAGCAGATGATTGCAGTGGATGCATTCGACTCGCAGATCTATTCAGGGCGAGCTTCTCCTCTCATGTGACGCGGACAAATCGCCGCTTGCCAGCCTGCAGCACGCCTGGATGCGGGAAGACCGCATCGCCACTCTCCAGCACTTCACCATCCAGCCTTGCGCCACCCTGGCCGATCAAACGCTTCGCGGCGCTCTTGCTGGAGGCCAATCCTGCCCCGATCAGGACGTCTATGACCGTCGCCCCCGACCTGGCCGCATATTGCTCCATATGCGTGGGCAATTCCTTGAGCTGGAAAAGCCTGACAAATGCGTCCTCGGCCGCTTGGGAGTCCGTCTCGCCATAGAAGATGCTGCAGACCTCACGTGCCATCTTCATCTTGGCATCCCGAGGATGCGTTTGCCCGTCGCGAATGCCTGCCAGGAGCGCATTGATCTCCTTCGGAGTCCAGCGCGTCACAAGCCGCATGTATTTCTCAAGGGAAAAATCGGGGAGTGACATAAGCTTGCCGTACATGTCCTCTGCGCCGCTATTGATCGGTATGACATTGCCCGTGGATTTCGACATGCGCTGCACGCCGTCAGTTCCTGGAAGGATGCCCGTAATGACACCTACCAGTGGCTTTTGCCCCATGGCTTCCTGCAATTTGCGACCCGCCACGATGATATTGAAGAGCTGGTCGGTTCCACCCACCTGCACGTCTGTTCTCTGGAAAACGGCGTCATACCCTTGCATCAACGCGTAAAACGTCTCATGCAGGAATATCGGTTCATCTTTTTCGAGGCGCTTGGCGAAGTTCTCGCGAGTCAGGAACTGCTGGACGGTGAAATTCTGACCAAGGCGGATGAGGTCTAGTAGGGAGAGCTTGCTCAGCCATTCTCCGTTGTAGCGCACCCTGGTCTTGTCGCGATCAAGTATGCGGAATGCCTGTTCCGCATAGGTCTTGGCATTGTCTGCAACTTGCTCCTCCGTGAGTACGGGACGTGCCTTGTTTCTGTCGGAGGGATCGCCCACTAGAGCCGTGTAGCTGCCGATCAGGAAAGTCACGTCGTGACCAAGATCCTGGAACTGGCGCAGCTTGCGCATCGTAATTGTGTGACCCAGATGGAGATTCGTGGAGGTCGGATCGTAGCCGCAATAGACGCGCAGGGGTCGGCCCTGGTTCTTCGCCTCCAACAGACGCTCTCGCAGGTCTCTGGCCATCGCCCCCTTCAGCGCGTCGTCGCCATATTCAGTCCCCTGCATCAGCAGCTCAACTTCGTCGCCGATTTCCATGCATCCTCCTCCGGCCCAGACTAAACAAAAACGCGCCCGTGAGGGCGCGCGTCATCACTCCCTCGGGTCCTCTCAAGCGCCGGAATAAACGTAGCGTAAGGCAGGCATTTGCAGCACGGAGCGATTATACGACGGACTCACGTCACTGGGCAAACGTCACAGGGAACGTCCATGGGCCTCTTACGGTGTAGAACTCGTCGCTGTAAACCTGCTTCTGGGCGTCTTCTTGCGACATGTCTGCGGGCTTGCTGGTGATCTGCATTGTAGCTGTCCCGTTCACTTGCTCACAGCTCAACACGATCTTGACTCCGCGCTCGTTCAGCGCCTGCTGGATCTTGGGCATGTAGAGCGAGCAATACTCATCCCCCTTTGGATATGCACCGATCGATTCGATCGTGAGTTGAGCCGCTGAAAGGTCAGCATCCGGCGGTACTTGGAACGCAAGTTCGTCACACCGCTGGGCTGGGTGACCGCCTGCGGCCTCCTGCGTGCTGATCAGGGAGGAGCTGAATTCGGAGATCGTCTCCTTGCCGTACAGGAAGTCAGCCGCCCAGATCGTCCAGTCTGACGCGTCCGGCATCGTGAAGCACACATTGGCGTGAACCTGCTTTCCATCACGCCAGGCCCGTTGCATATTGAAGGAAAACCCGTTGACCGTCTGACTGGTATTGGATTGAGGCGCCTCGGCGGTGGGATACGCCTGATTAGGCTCTGGCGCGGCAGTTTGCTCCGGTGATATGAAAGTCGGCAGCCCGGCTGTAGCAGGGATGGCGGGCCCGCAGGCCGCCAAGGCGACCAAAGTCATGACTCCGAAGAAGGCTAAGAATCGCGACATTCGTAGGCTCCAATCTCCGATAACCGAAGGATGAAATCGTCTAATTAAGATACCACAGTCCCCAGGCACACGCCACCATATTAACATCCCTCTTAGGATTACGGCGCACGGCGGTCCGGCTTGTTCAGCAATAGGTCTCGAAGGGCTGCCTCGACCGCGGGAAAAAGGAACGTGTAGCCTGCCCGCAGCAGTCGGGCCGGCCGGCTGTAACGTCCCTTCCGAACCAGCACACACATCTCACCGAGAACCGCCCTCAGCATAAATGCCGGAGTCGGCAGCCAGTACGGTCGACTGAGGACAGCGGCGAGGGCCTGCATGAACTGCTCATTGGAGGTGGGCGTTGGCGCTACAAGGTTGTAGACGCCGCGGGCTTGGTCATTTTCCAACAGGAATCGTAGAGCGCCGACCTGGTCAGCTATGTGTATCCATGGAACGGCTTGGTCACCCTCGCCGAGAGGTCCGCCCAGCAAGAGCCGCACGGGCAATGTCATGAGCGGGAACTGCCCTCGGCGCGCATCCAAGACAATGCCGCTGCGTGCAACGACACGTCGCACCCCGGCTTGCTCCACGGGCAATGTCGCCGCCTCCCACGCCACCGTCAGACGAGCCAGGTAGTCCGTGGCCGCGGGTGTCGATTCATCTGCGATCGTCTCACCGCGCAAGCCATAGTAGTTGATGCCGGAAATCTGCACGAGCACAGCGGGGCGCCGCGCCGAATCAAGGATGGCAGATGCCAGCGCACTTCCTGGAATGACCCGCGAGTCCAGGAATCGGCGCTTCCGGGAGTTCGTCCATGGCCAGCGTTCCAGTCCGAAACCGGTGACGTTCACGACCGCATCCATATCACCGACTCGGCGGCTCCAGCCGTTCGCTGTGCGACCGTCCCATTCGATTTCGTTCTCGCGACGGCTGCCTTGACGCGTCAAAATCCATACTTCGTGGCCGGCCTCCAGCAAACCCCGGGCCAGAGCGGTTCCGATGAATCCACTGCCCCCCGCGATCATCACTTTCATGCCATTATCCCATTATGCTATAATCATGCCCGTTACGAGATCGATATGCACGAGCCCGTCTTGGTTCTGAACGCGAATTTTGAGCCGATCAATGTCTGCACAACGCGCCGCGCCGTTGTATTAATTCTTGGGGGCAAAGCCGCGATGGTTGCCAACGGCCGTGGTTATGTCCGCACGGTGAAGTTGCTCATCCCCCGGCCATCAGTCATTCGTCTTGAGCTGCAGGTGCGCCGACCTCGTCCCCACGTCAGATTGACGCGACGCGAAGTATTTCGACGTGACAATTATACTTGCCAGTACTGTGGGCGCCGCGAGGCAGCGTTGACAGTCGATCACGTACATCCAAGGTATCAGGGAGGCCTCCATGTCTGGACTAATGTCGTGGCGGCTTGCCCCCCCTGCAACCACCGCAAAGGTGGACGCAGTCCTGAAGAAGCGCACATGGCGCTTCTTCATATTCCGAGGGAACCACCCGTCAACGCGGCCTACATATTCGGTCGGCACCTGACCGACAACGACGAATGGCGGCAATTTATTCTCGGTTGGTAGTCGGCCAATCGGCCGCGGCTGCGGTTCACCCGGCCGCTTTTGCTCTCCCTACCCAAGGTCGATTTCCATGAAATCTTCCGCGAGTCGCACCTCGCCTTGGAAGTGTTCTCTGGCTTCTGCCACTGGGTTACCGCTGGAGAATCTCCCGGTCGGATAGTGAATCAAGAACAACTTCCCGACTTCTGCCTGGGTGGCAATTTCGGCAGCTTGCTCGGCGGAGGAGTGGCCGCGTGTCCTGCCGGCGGCTTCGTGAATCAGCACGTCGGCGCCTGCCGCCAGGCGCACAACTTCTTGGCAGGGTTCGGTATCGCAGGAATACGCCATCACCTTTCCGGCATGGTGGAATTCAAAGCGCATGCCAATGGTCGGCACCAGATGATGAGTCGGCGAAGACACGATTCGAAAATCGGGGCAATCTAGCACAGTCGTCAACTCGTCGCCTGGAAGCCGCGAGAACGTCACGGGGTAGAAACCGGGCCATTCAGCCCAGCCATAGAAGCCCATCAGGTCTTCAAGACGGTCAAGTGTGTGCTGCAAGCCATATACATTGAGCGGCCTGCTGCGCCCCATCAGCCACATGTCCATGAGCAGCAATGGTGCGCCAGAAACATGATCCGGATGAAAATGCGTCACAATGAGATCGGTCAGAGAGTTCAAGTCCACTCCCGCTCTTTCCAGGCGCAAGATGGGGCTGCTGACGCAATCCACCAATACCGTCCGGTCCTCCCCGACGACCACCATATGGGTGTTGTCGTGTTCTGCAGAAGCGATTGCGTTGGACGAACCGAGGATGATGACTTTTGGCATGAGTCTCCTAATTCAATTGCACCAGAACGAATCATTCACGTGAAGTAGTCTTGGCCCAGCGCGGCCCTTGCGGCCAAACCCGGCGTACGCCACAAGAACGTAGCGGCCTGACATGCGTCATTCTCGTTCCAGAGGGGTGTTCGGCCAAACGAGTCGAGCTATTCACTGCCGGTCATGTGCACATATAGGCCGCCCTGCTTCGACAGCACCCCGGCCGATTCTCGAACCTCCCGACCGTGCCGTCGCACGTCGTAGCCCCGAACGTTGGTACAACGCCATGTGAGCATCAGCAGACTCGTCAGAATCCGCGCCGTCGACGTCCTGCCCGCGCCGTTCTGGCGCAGTCGTGTGTTTCGATCAGACCGTTTCCAGGATGAGCGAGAGGCGCACCGGGGGAGCCTTCCGCGATCGTTGTCGTGCGTTGAACGATGCCATTGCCCATCTGGCTCACAGGGGGAATCGACTGCACCGCCGGGAAGCAACAGTACCCCCGTTCGGCCACAGCCCAGCAAGAGGCGTTTTCATTTTCGGGAAGGTCGCCCTTGGACACTAACGGACTTGCGCAACACCCGGCGTGAGCGACATCAGACGACGCACTCAAGCGCGTCAAGCGCGGCGCGCTTTTGTCTTCGCGGTAGTGCGCCGCGCCGGGGATTTCGCCCGTGCCGGCTTTCTTGCGGGAGCGCGAGGGGTTCTTCTCGAGACCGATTTCGCGGGAGCGGCCTCAATGGGGGCGGAGATTTCCGCCGGCGCGAACGACACCGGGCGTTCCGGAAGTGCACTCTGACGATGTCGCCACAGCAGCACGACAACAGCCACCACGGCGATGACGGCACTGAGCGTCTGATTGATATCAACGCTGAATAGCCGCGACGCGTCCAGTCGCAAGAAGTCGAGCCCAAAGCGGACAACGGGATAGACGATTAGGTAGATATTGAACACATCCCCCCTCTTCAGTTTGTGCGAATCCTCCCGCATGATCCACAGCAACAGGAGCATGTTGGCGAGATTCAGAATGGACTCGTACGCAAAGAGGGGATGATAGTATGAGACTTGCTCGAAACCCGCCAGACGATGAACCGGGTCAATATAGATCTTCCAGGGCAAGTCTGTGGGAGCACCGTACAACTCTTGATTGAAGAAGTTGCCCCAGCGTCCGATCGCCTGCCCCAGCGCCAGGCTGGGGGCGCCAATATCTGCCCATTCCAGAAAGCTGATCGCGCGGTTGTGGCGGCCATAGAGGAACAGCGCGACGAGGCCGCCCATGATAGCGCCCGGGATGCCAAGCCCGCCTTTCCAGATTGACATCGCATCCAGGGGGTGCGTCAGATAGTATTGGGTCGTGAATCCCTGGGCAATCGAGGAGGGGGGTGGAGTCAACACGTGCCACAATCGGGCCCCGATCACTCCGCCAATGATCAGGTATACCAGCAAGTCCCACACCATTTCGGGATCTTGGCCCCGGCGCTTGACCTCAACGGACGCCAGCCAGCCGCCTGCTAGGGCTCCAAGCATCAAGATAATCCCGTAGAAACGAATGTACAGAGGCCCTACAGGGAAACCATCAATCATGATCTGCTCTCCTCAGTGATGAGTCTTTTTGCATTCGCGTGCGCTTGCGACCGGACTATCCAGATACGTTGGAGCGCTGTAAAGTTGGCTAGAACAGCCACGATCCACACGCCCACGCCCGGAATATTGAATAAAAGGGCTGGGCCCAGCACAAAGTAGCGCTCGGCGCGAGTCAACACCCCTTCGCGTGCGCTAAAACTCTGCGCCTCGGCGCGGGCCTTGACATAGGAGACCAGCACGGAACCGGCGGCCGCCGCAAAGGTCACGACCTCCAAGGTATGCTGATTGAGCATCGCAAAATGGTAAAGCAGCGCACCCAGCACGATCAGTTCGGAGTAGCGATCGGTGACCGAATCCACAAATGCACCCCAGTCGCTGGCATCTCCTCGCAAGCGGGCCATTGTACCGTCGAGTGCATCGATTGGCCAGGCGATGAGGATTACAAGTCCGCCCATGCTGATCTGGCCGCGAAGTACGAAAAATGCAACAATGAGGTTGCCGGCCAGACCCAGCAGGGTTACAGAATTGGGCGTTAGCCCCACCCGATTGAGTCGTTCCGCTATTGGGTCAAGAACGCCCTTGAATGCTGTCCTCAAGAAATCACTGAACGTCTTCTTCACCGCACGACCTCATCCATCCCGCGCAATCATACCTGAAAAAACACTATACTTCCGTTTCGGCATCCTCTTCGAATGGAAGCACTTCACGTTCCCGACCACCGCCCTGCGACGGGCCCACGATGCCTGCCTGTTCCAACTGATCAAGCAGACGCGCTGCCCGTGGATAACCGATCCGCAGGCGCCGCTGCAACAGCGAAGCAGAGGCCCTTCCGCCAATACGCACAAGCGAGATCGCCTGCTCGATTAATCCTTCATCTTCGTTCTCGTCGGGCTCCGAAAGTAGCTTCTCCCACGGCGCGACCGCCTCGACGGGACCAGAGTTGGTCTTCTGCCAGAAATCGATCAGGCGCTCGATCTCCATGTCTGTGATGGCTACGCCCTGCGCCCGCACTGGATTCCCGACCTCGGGATTGAGGAACAGCATATCGCCGTGACCTAGCAGGCTCTCAGCGCCGTTGTTGTCCAGGATGACGCGGGAGTCTACTCCGGAGGCCACCGCAAAAGCGAGTCGGGCCGGGAAATTGGCCTTGATTAGGCCGGTTACGACATCCGTTGATGGGCGCTGCGTTGCCACCACCAGGTGGATTCCCGTCGCCCGCGCCATCTGTGCCAGCCTGACGAGGTTATGCTCCGTTTGGTCGGGCGCTGACATCATGAGGTCGGCCAGCTCGTCAATTAACACCACGATCCGCGGCAACGTGATTCCGCCTTCTTTGCGGGCTTGTTTGCGGTTGTACGCATCCAAATCGCGCGCGCGCGCCGCCTCCAGCAGGCGATACCGATGCTCCATCTCCAATACCACCCACCGCAGCACGCCTAGGATGCGATCAATGCCCGTTTCGACTTTCCCGTACAGATGCGCGAGACCATTGAAACGCAACAGCTCCACCATCTTCGAGTCGATCATGATCATGCGCAGATCCTGCGGAGTGTTATTCAACGCAAGACAGACTGCCAACGACGTAATACACACCGACTTGCCTGAACCGGTGGCCCCAGCGATGAGCAAATGGGGCATCCGAGACAGGTCAGCGATGAGGGGCTGCCCCGATACGTCCCGTCCAAGCGCCACAGCCAGCGGCGAGGCGTTCCGACGGAATGCATCGCTCTCCAGGATCGGCTTCATCCTCACCATGGAGGCATGGGCGTTAGGCACCTCTATGCCCACGTAGGGCTTGCCGGGCACAGGCGCCTCGATGCGCAGACGTTCTGCTGATAGTGCCAGCGCCAGGTCTTTTTGCAGGTTGGCGATCTGCGCTACCCTGACTTTCATCTGCTGGGCGTCGTCGTCCTCAGGTGCGCCAGGCCTCTTGATGAAGCCGGGCTGCACTGCGAACTGCGTAACGGCGGGACCGACCCGATAGCCAATCACCGTGGCCGGGATGCCAAACTCTGACAGAGTCTTCATGATCAGGCCGGCGATTTGGTTGATGGTCCGCTCATCCGCTTGCGTCGACTGCTCTGCCATGAGGATACTAAGAGGGGGCAAGCCCTCTTCGCGAGGCGCGGCCTTGTTGGGTCGGCCGCCTTTCGTCTCTGGCGTCTTCAGGTTCGGGCGAAACTCGCGCGGCAATTGGGCGGCCCGCTTCCTTGGAGGGCCCTTGACGGGCTCGTGTCGCGCGGCGTCCTGCGCCTCGTTGTTGAGAGGGATGTCGGGGGGAACGACGGTGCCTTCGCCCGCCAACCTCCAGGTCCAGCCCTCAAGCATCTTCCACAGACCGAATCCCTTGACCACCGTTAATAACCACACCAGCAATAGACCCGCCGTCCCCCAGATCGTTCCAAGCCAATGCGTGAGCAAAAAAGCCAGTCCCCAACCTAGGCGCCCTCCATCCAGCCCGGCGTCGGCTCGGACAAGCGAATTGCCTCCAAGGGCTGAGAGTAGGCCTAAGCTGAGCAATGAGACGACTTCCAGCGTCAGGAGGTGTCCCCAGCTGATTTTCGCTTCATCTCGTCGGACCAAGCCAAGGCCCCCGTAACCGGCCGCGAAGACAAGCAAATAACTCCCCCATCCAAACCAGGCCGTCAGAAACTCAGACCATGGCGTCAGTAAAACGCCGCCCGTGAGTCCCCAGACGGCCAGCAGCGACATGGCTGCCAAGGCGATAAGTAGGATCCCAAGAGCATCCTGGACATACCGACCGAAATGTAGATTGAAACGCGCCAGGCGCCCCAGCCAATCCCCCGCTGGAGGCATCTCTATGTGTCGGGGCGGTAACTTATCCGTCAAGGGTGAACACGCCGGCTGCTCGGGCAGTGCACGGCTGCAGGCCATGCAGGCGCCGCCACCAGCGACTCCAGATCATGCATCCAATTTCATGCTTAAGCCCATGCGCTGGTGGGAGGCGTCCACGTGCATCACTCTTACCTTGACAGCTTGACCTTCTTGCAGGAGGTCCTTCACGGCCTGACCATCACCCAGGGGCATTTCCGAGGCATGGATGAGTCCCTCCACACCCCGTTCCAGTCGGGCGAATGCGCCATACGAGAGCACGCTTGTGATCACGGCAGGTACCGCCTGCCCGGCGTTCAATTCCGCCCCAATCTCCAACCAGGGATTAGGCAACAGTCGCTTCAGGCTCAACGCCACGCGGCAGCGCTCAGGAGAGAGTTCCAAGACCTGGACTTCAACTTTCTGGCCAAGGCGGGCAATCTGGCTCGGGTGCACCACGCGGCCCCACGACAATTCGGAAATATGGATCAAGCCCTCCACCCCGCCGAGGTCAACGAACACGCCAAAGTCAGTAATGTTGGTGACCGTGCCGACGACGCGCTCGCCAGCATGCAGGGATTGAAACAGCTCTCCCCGTTTTCCGGGCTCTGCCTGCGCGGCGCGTTCTGAGAAGACGATCCGGCCGTCCTCCGGAACGCATTCGATCACTTTCAAACGGAGCGTACGCCCGACATAAGCCTCCATGCACTTGGAGCGGTCGAGCTGCTCGACCTGCCCAGAGATGTCCACGAGGTGTGAGAACGGGACGAAGCCACACAGATCGTCACCCTCCACCAGTAATCCACCCCGGTTGCTCGCGGTTACGCGCAGGCTTACGATCTGATCCCGCATGTAGAGCTCCCTTACCCGCTCCCAATTCGGCGGGACCTTGCCGGTCTCGTGACCCTTCGCGGCGCTACGCGCCTCCGCACGCGGATGCGAACGCGCCGGCGCGTGCGCCCCACGGCGGCCCTCCTCGGCGAGCACGGCTTCCCACCAGCCCTCGTCCACGGTGGGCATTGCGCCTTCGGTGCCTTGTTTCCGATTAATCATGCTGACCTGCCTTCCCTACCGCTTCTGTGATTCCATCTCCAAGATGGCTTTCGCCACGGCCTCCACTGCCACCCGCTGTTTGCGATAAAGGTCCGCCTCTGACATCGCGAGCCTGCCAGCCACCTCGCGCACCTTGCGTCCCTCTATGAATTTCATCTCAAGTATGTTGTATAGAATCCACTCGGTCGTGAAGCGGCGCTCCCCTTCCGGCTTCACCTGATCCACGGCTTTTCGGAGCAGGGCGCGCAACGCATGAGCGGCATTCCCGTCATGGGCATTGGCCATGCCCTGCACCACCTGCAATTGCAGAAGAGGACTCTTGGTCAGTTTCGGTCCTCCCCAATAGTGGG
>JBGPAT010000007.1:0-21640 GCA_041480885.1 Anaerolineae bacterium | reverse complement strand
TGCCTTGTTCTTCGAATACACAACACGACTCAAGCCTATGCGGAAGCGCCGCAGCATGCACAGGCGATCAGGACTGAAGTGTGATGATCTTCTGCACTCTGCTGTCTCCCTCCTTCTTCCTTTTTTTTTATGAAGCCGGCACATAATATGCGCGGCTGCGAAATTGCCCGACTGGAGTTCCGCATGGGATCTGTGCAGGCGTCGGGCACCGCCGCATGATGCATCGTGACTCGCGAAGCATGTTCATCAAAGCGTTGAATCACGTTTCAGCGTCAAGAATCGCGCTGAATCGCCGGATTCCACCAACCTTAAAGTTCTCAAATTGACCCCCTAAATATGGGCAAAAAACCTTGAATATTTCCACAGGTGGGGGTAATATAACAATGATGATGACGAAGACAATCATCATCTGGATGCAGCATATCAATGAACATCAACGTACACTTCACGACGATATGCTGTTCCAATAACAACTGACGAAAAGAGTAAGCATGTACATTTGTGTATTGAGCAGTTTGCCAGAACCACCTGATCCACCATACGATCCTTCGCCTCATTTGGAAGGACGCAAGTGGAGACATCACGTCGTGCAACGGACCAAAGTTGAGGACCAGATCAAGGCATTGATGGATGACGGGGTGGATGTGTTCATTAATCTCTGCGATGGCACGCCCGATGAACCTATCTCGGGCATTCAATTGGTGAAAGCACTCGAGAAACTGGGCGCGGCCTTCACGGGCGCGGATTCTCAGTGCTTTGATCCTACGCGGCAGGAAATGAAACGCGTTGCGGCGCGCGTGGGCATACCTACGCCGGCCTCCACTTTCGTGAAGTCCATGGCAGATGTCGAACGTGCCAGCCGAACGCTGCGCTTCCCCATGCTGGTGAAGCCGGCACACGGATTTGCCAGCTACGGCATCCGCAAAGAGTCGCGGGTGACGAATGTTGACGAGCTAAAGAAACAAGCCGCGATCACGATGAAAAGTGACGGACGTGCCCTGATCGAGGAATTCATCGAGGGCCGCGAGTTCACGTGTCTGGTGGCCGAGAATCCGGACGATCCGTCCCATCCACTCACCTTCAAGCCGGTTGAATTCGTCTTCCCCGAGGGCGAGTCCTTCAAACACTACAATATGAAGTGGGTGGAGTACGACAAGATGAAGGTCGTGCCGCTCGTGAACGCTACTCTAGAGCGCCGTCTGCGTGAGTACACCACCAAGGTCTTTCTGGAGTTTCAATGCAGGGGCTACGCCCGCGGCGACTACCGTCTCGGGAAGGACGGCGAACTCTACATGCTGGAGATCAACCCCAACTGCGGCATTTTCTACCCGCCGTTTGATCCCGGCTCCGCGGATTTCTCGCTCCTCAGCGATCCCATGGGCCATCAAGGCTTCATGGATCTGATTATCCGGGCGGGCCTCAAGCGCCAGGCGGAGGCCCTGCGTGTCGCGCCGCAGTTGGTCAGCAAGCGCGAAGTGGTGAAGCAGGAAGCGGCTCGCCCCCAATCCCGCCGCCAGGCCTT
Source organism: Anaerolineae bacterium (assembly GCA_041480885.1). GTDB lineage: Bacteria > Chloroflexota > Anaerolineae > Anaerolineales > Villigracilaceae > Fen-1038. The sequence goes on along the minus strand of JBGPAT010000007.1, from coordinate 20,118 downwards.
GAAACGCGAGCCAGCTAGGCGCGGTGTCTAAGTTCCATACCGTTGAGCGCGGTCCCGTTTGGTACCGGATGCCTCGCAAGGCCCTGACGCTAGATACCGAAACCCCACGGGCACCAAGCCCGCGGGGTTTTCTTATGGACGGTCTCTCTCGGTTGACGTGCCCACGAGAAAGTCAGGCTGGCGACAGTCCCGGAACTGGACGGGGGGTGCAACACGGGCCGGACTGAATTCAGACCGAGGGTTCATGATCGAATTGATGAGTAGGAGGTCAGCATGTCCTTCCCGCAAATCCTTGCAGTGGCCGTCGGCCTGATACTCGTCTATTACGTCCTGGGAGCGATTGTCTCCATAATCACGCAGATGGTGATGGAATCATTTGAAACCCGCGGCACGGCTCTAGAAATGTACTTGAAGAGGATCGCCGGGGATAAATACGTGGAGCTGACCGGCCTGCCGCAGATCAAGGCGCTGCGGCCCATCCGGTATGCAAACTGGTGGAACGTGTTTGGGGCAGGTACCGAGGAGAAGAAGCTTGAGAAGATCCCGGCCGAAACCCTGGTGGAGGCGTTCTTCGATGTCAGCGGGTTGTCCGGCCGGGGCAGCTTAAATGCCGACGAGCTGACCAGCCTAATAGGCAAGCTGCCAGACTCGGACGGCAAACGGGCCCTTTTGGGATGGGTGCAGCAGGGGGTGACGGCGATCAGCGATCTGCGCGAGAGGACCCATGACTACTTCGGCGGTATGCTGGGGCAGGCCGCAATGACATTCAAGGCCAAAGCACGCAGCTTCGTCATCATTTCGTCGATCGTGATCACGCTCCTATTTGGGACTGACAGCATCCAGCTGGCGAAGGATTTGTGGACGGATGCAGGTCTGCGCAATCTGGCAGCCAGCCAGGCTGAATTGGCGACGTCACCGACATCGTCCCGGACCGACTTGGACGCTCTGATAGCTAGGCTGGGAGTGCTTTCCTTCCGCACAGGCTGGTGGCGTACACCAACCGCCGGCCTGCCAACTTCGCCGCTCGATTGGCTGGCATCTATCGCACTGAAGTTGACTGGGTTGGGGATTACTGCTGTCGCCGTGTCACAGGGATCTTCGTTCTGGTATGACCTCTTGAAGAAGTTCGCGGGCTCCTCCGGGAGCCCCGCTCCAGCTTCAGTGGATGACGGCGGCGCTGTCGGCTAGGTGATAGAACAAACGGAAGGGGCTCCGGGCATATGCCCGGAGCCCCTTCACTTATTCGCGTTGCCAACGCGCGAAAACAGCCTGCGAGAGCAGACGTCCCTCGGCCGCGGCGTTTCGCTCCCGGTTGGCGAGTTCGCCAATCTCTATCCTTCCACCAAAATCGGACGCAACTTCAGATAGAAGCTGTCCCAGGTGAACCGCCGAGGCTTTCACGGCATATACGGTCAAGACCAAGAAGAGCGGCTCGGCGCTGAGGAGTTGGCGGCACGCATGCATAAGCTTCGGCAGGGATTTGAAGACCTCCCATACCTCACCGCTAGGTCCCCGGCCGAACTTCGGCGGATCGATCAGAATGCCATCATAGTGCGCACCCCGGCGCAGCTCACGAAACACGAACTTTAGCGCATCATCGACGATCCAGCGGACGGGTTTGTCGTCGAGCTTTGAGAGCGCTTGATTCTGGCGGGCCCAATGGACGGATTTCTTCGATGCATCCACGTGAGTCACTTGGGCACCCGCAGCCGCCGCGGCCAATGAGGCCAGCCCGGTGTAGCCAAAGAGGTTGAGGATTCTGGGAGGCTGCCCCGCGTTCTTGACAGCTTGTACGACGAAATCCCATTGAGCCGCGGCTTCCGGAAATAGCCCGAGATGTCTGCCGGGCGTCGTCATCACCCAGAAACGAAGCTGCCCGTCGAAGAGGCTTGCGCCCACCGGGGCCAGATCGAGCGGGTAGGATAATTCCCACTTGTCAGCCACCTTCCGCTTGAAATCCCAGTGCCCTCCGCTCTCCTCGCCGCTCGGTCTGAAGTGCGCGGCGGCCCGATCCCATTCTGATTGCGGCAGTGCTCGATTCCACATGGCCTGGACTTCGGGCCGGACCAGCACATAGCTTCCAAAGCGCTCAAGTTTCAGGCCGTCGCCGCTATCGAGAAGTTGATAGTCGAGCCACTTTTGAGAGCTGAACATGGAAATGGTGGCAGAAATATCCATGGGCGGTGGTCATTAAGTGGAAGGCGGCGAGAGGAAAGGGGCAGAGTCTCTTGTATTCCCTAGACAAATCATGTACAATGTGGGAGAAAGTGGTAGGAAGTGGAAGGACGCCGGAGACCCGGCGTTCTACCATTAATGGACTGGTTAGCACAAATGTTCTTGGGTCACTACCAACACAGCCTCGACGAAAAGGGCCGCCTCATGATCCCGGCGCGCTTCCGAGAACTGCTGGATGGCGGCGCCTTCGTCACCCAAGGCTTCGATCACTGCCTGATGGTAATGACGGAGTCCTACTTTCACGAGGTCTCCAGCCGCTTGAATGCGATGAACCTGGCCGATCCGGTAGCACGTCTCATGCGTCGCTTGATCTTCGGCAACGCTTACCCGATAGAAGTGGACAAAGTAGGTCGCGTTCTTGTGCCAGCCGGTTTGCGCCAGTTCGCAGAACTGGAAAGTGAGGCCATCGTGGCGGGACAGGGCGAGTACTTCGAGATCTGGGCTCCCGGGGCGTGGGACGAGCAGGTCAAGCGAATGCAGGATACGGAGACCAATAGCCAGAGGTTTGCCACGCTGGATCTATCTGCCAAGAGCTCGCCGTAGATGATGAAGCACCGACGTCAGTTCCGCAATAGCCCGCATGACCGAGTCGCCGCATCAATCCGTTCTGTACAAAGAGATTATACACGCGTTGCAGCCGGGAAGCCCTGGCCGCTACATCGACGGAACCATTGGAGCGGGCGGACATGCCCGCGGCATATTGGAGGCCTGCGCGCCGGATGGATCTCTGCTCGGACTGGATATAGATCCTCAGGCGTTGGCGCTCGCCCGCCAGACCTTGGCTCCTTACGGGCGGCGCGTGACGCTGGCCCAGGCCTCCTACGCCTCCCTTCTGGAGGCCATGCAGGCCATCGGCTGGCAGGCTGCAGACGGGATCGTGCTCGATCTAGGAGTCTCTTCGATGCAGTTGGAATCGACTGAACGCGGCTTTTCATTTCTACATGATGCGGCGCTGGACATGCGCTTCAATCCAGAATCGGGATTGACTGCGGCGCAACTGCTGAACGCCGCCACCGAGGCCGAACTGAGAGACATACTCTTCGAGTTTGGGCAAGAGCCGCGTGCCAAGAGCATCGCGAAGTTGATCGTCCGCAGCCGTCCAATCCGCACGACGAAAGAGTTGGCAGATCTTGTTAAAAGGTTTTATCGCGGGCACAGCCGTGTGAATCCGGCGACGCGTACCTTCCAGGCACTTCGCATCGCCGTCAATGACGAGCTGTCAGTGCTTGAGGCGGGCTTGCCACGCGCAGTAGAGGCGCTCCGGCCGGGGGGCCGGCTGGCCGTGATTTCCTTTCATTCGTTGGAAGACCGCGCCGTGAAGTCATTCTTGCGCGGTCAAAGCAGGGATGAGGTTAACCCCCCGTACGAGAAGATCTACAACTTCGAGCGCAAGGCAGTGCTGAAGGAGATCAACCGCAAGCCGATCACACCGGGCGAGGACGAGGTGCGGAGGAATCCAAGAGCACGCAGTGCGAAACTAAGGGTCGCGGAGAAGCTCTAGATAGGGCGTAAAGGATGGACATGCCGCACGTGAGCCACGCCGTCGAGCACTTGATACATGCGTATGCCCAGGCGCCCTGGCGAATACAGCGCCAGCGAATCGGAGCGCTGCTGCTGGCGGCAGTCGGCCTCGCGATGGTGGCGGCGTTGTATCTCGACGTGACGTCAAGGGCAGCGATCACCGGCAGGCACATCCAGGAGCTCACGAGAGAGACGATCACCGTCCAACACGACAGTTCTGCCCTCGAGTCCAAATTGGCGGAGTTGACATCCAGCAAAGCCATGGAAGATCGGGCGCAGGCCGCGGGCTATGAAGCCATCGACACCAGCCAGCTGGAATACATTGTCGTCGCTGGCTACACGGAGCCAAAGCCCGACATCCTGGCAGGTGCCATCGCGCTCAGGCCGAGTGCGCCAAAGCTGCCGCCGGAATACACGGAATCGCTCATCGCGTGGCTCAGCCAGCGGCTGGGTACGCTGCGCTCACCTGCCAGCGGCCTAGCGGGAGTCTCGCAATGAGACAGCAGTACGCCTGGCGATCTCTTTTTCTGTCTGGCCTGCTCGGCTTCATTGCGGTCTCAGTTGTGCTGCAGATGCTGCGCATCCAGAACAGTCCGGAGGCGGCAATTTTCCGCGAGCAGCTCAAGGACGACGCGAGGGCGCTAACGACTTACTATCCAGAGCGTGGCGAGATCTATGATCGTAATGGCCATTTGCTGGCGGGCAGCACAACCGTATACGAGGTCGGCGTGGAACTTCAGGATGCCACAGACAAGCAGGCAATTGCCCTGGTCCTGGGTTCTGCACTTGGGCTGAATCCGGACGACTTCTACAGCCAGATGCTCAATCCGCCGCAAGACCAACGGTACCTGGTTCTAGCCGATTATGTGGATTCGGGCAAGGCATCTCAGCTGCAGGAACTTCAAAAGCGCGCCGAACAGCAGGCGACACCCGGAGCAATGAACCATCTGCAGGGATTGCAGATCAAGCCGCACCCGCAGCGCGAATATCCGGAAGTAGCACTTGCGTCCAATCTGCTTGGCTTTGTCAGCCGCGAAGGCCGGGGCTACTTCGGCGTTGAGGAAAAGTACAATGATCTGCTGGCTGGAAAGCCTGTCCAGGTATGGGTGCCCACAGATCCCAACCGGGCAGCTGATATCCCCCGCGTTCCCAATGGAACCACGCTCGTTCTTACAGTCAATCGCGAACTCCAGGCGGCTGTCGAGCAGATCCTCGACGAATCGTTAGCTAAGTACGGCGCAGTGCAGGGGACCATCATCGTGATGGATCCGCGGGATGGCGGGATCCTTGCGCTGGCGGCATCTCCGCGCATGGATCCGAACCAGTTCTGGAACTACAGTTCGGTCTACGACAACGCCAGCGAGTTCGACCGGGCGATAAGCATGCCATACGAGCCCGGATCGGTCTTCAAGGTGCTGACCATGGCCGCTGCACTAGACAGCGGAACGGTGGTTCCATCGACCGGCTTCCTGGACACGGGCGCGATCATGGTCGGGGGCGCCACAATCCACAACTGGGACAACGCGGCGTGGGGACAGCAGGACATGATCGGCTGCTTGCAGCACTCCCTCAACGTCTGCCTATCCTGGGTATCCGAGAAGATGGGCGCTGATACCTTCTACCGGTATATGACCCGATTTGGATTTGGCCATCCGAGTGGCGTTGATCTAGCTGGCGAGGCCGCTGGTCGGTTGAAGGTCCCGGGCGACAGTGATTGGTATCCGGTGGACCTTGCTACCAATTCATTTGGACAAGGGGTATCGGTTACGCCGATGCAAATGCTGATGGCTGCATCCTCGGTCCCCAACGGCGGCCGCATGGTCACGCCGCACGTGCTGTACGCGATGGTGCGTGACGGAAGGCGGTACGACGTGCCGGCACAGTACGCGGGATCGCCGATCTCGGCCGACACTGCCCACACGCTGGCCCAGATGCTGGCGACATCACTCGAAAAGGAATCGTCCGCGGCACTGGTCCCAGGCTACCGGGTGGCAGGCAAGACCGGGACTGCCCAGATCCCGGGGGAGTTCGGCTACCAAAGCGATGCGACGAACGCTTCGTTCATTGGCTGGGGACCGGTGGACGCACCGCAGTTCATGGTCTACGTATGGCTGGAGAAGCCCAAGACGTCTCCATGGGGCTCCGAGACAGCCGCGCCCACGTTCGCGCAGGTTGTGCAAAAAGCAGTCCTCCTGCTCGATATCCCACCGGACAGCGTGCGCCAGGAAATCGCCAAACCATAATGCTGACGTTGGCTGATGCAGTCGAGGCTTTGACGGATGTCAGACCACAGGCGGCGGTGATCATCACTGAAGCGGTGGTTGATTCACGTCAGGTTATCCCTGGATCGCTCTTCGTGGCGCTATCGGGTGAACGAGTCGACGGGCATGACTTCGTGGGAGAGGCCTTCCGGCACGGTGCAGCCTTCGCCTTGATCCAACGAGATGTCGATGCGTCTCTGCGAGTTGTGGACCTGCGCGGCGGGCCGCCGGACATGGCTAAGACTGACTTCACTCCCCCTGTATGCCTGCGAGTTGACGACAGCCTGGCGGCGCTGCAGCAGATCGCCCGGATGTGGCGCCGCAGACTCAAACTCCGTGTGATCGGGATCACAGGCAGCGTCGGCAAATCCACGACGAAGGAAGTGGTGGCGCAGGTGCTGACCGAACGTTATCGAACTCTGAGAAGCACAGGCAACTTGAATAACGAAATCGGATTGCCTCTAACCATATTGCGCCTCGATCCAGGCTACGAGCGGGCGGTGCTGGAGATGGGTTTCTATGTGCCGGGCGAAATCGCTTTCCTCTGCGCGATTGCGCTTCCGCAAGTCGGTGTGGTAACGAACGTTGGCACAGTGCACGCCGAACGCGCCGGTTCGCAGGAGGCGATCGCGCGCGGCAAAGCTGAATTGGTCCAGAGTCTGCCGCCGGCACCAGAAGGGACTGCTATTCTGAATTTTGATGATCCCTGGGTCAGAGACATGCAGCAGATGACCAAAGCGCGGGTCTTCTTCTACGGATTGTCCGCGGAAGCCGATCTTTGGGCTGATGAAGTCGAAGGACTGGGCCTTGAGGGTATCCGGTTCCGGCTGCATTACGGTCGTGAAGTCATGCACGTCCGAGTCCCGATGATCGGCCGTCATTCGGTCGAGACTGCGTTACGGGCGGCTGCCGTCGGGCTGGTTGAGGGCTTGAATTGGGCGGAGATCCTGGGCGGCTTGCGCCAGGGGCGCCCCCAACTGCGACTCGTCACCGTCAGATCGAGTTCCGGCGCGCGGATATTGGACGACACCTACAACGCGGCACCCGAGTCGATGCTGGCGGCATTAAACTTGCTCGATGAACTGAGCGAGAAACGGAAGATTGCCGCGCTTGGAGATATGCTCGAACTTGGCCCCTATGAGCAGCAGGGGCACCAGATGGTTGGCATGCGCGCAGCTCAGATTGTGGACATCCTTGTCACGTTCGGACCGTTGGCCCACATGTACGCGGACGCCGCGCGGCGCTCGGGGATGAAGCCAAACCAGATCCTGGAGTTCGATGACAGTGCGGCCGTCATCGATTGGCTAAAGCGGAATTTGATGGCAGCAGATGCCGTGCTGATCAAAGGTTCCCACGGGATGCGAATGGATCTCATCGTCGCCGCGCTGGAGGTGCAGTCATGAGGCAGGGGGCTCTTGCCCTTAGTCTGGCGGCCCTCGCATTTGTGATGACGGTGATCTGGGGCGGCCCCTTACTGCGGATCTTGCGCCACTTCAAGGTGGGCAAGATCATTCGGGTCGAAGAGCCCACTCATCATGCCGTGAAGATGGGGACGCCAACGATGGGCGGCGTAATGTTCATCCTGCCGGTGCTTTTGCTCACGGCGCTTCTAAATGCAGTTGCCCTCATCGGTTTCGCCCAGAGCGGCCTCGGACGGTCGGTGCTGGTCCCGATGCTGGTGATGGTGGCCTTCGGCGCCGTAGGCGCGGCTGACGACTGGCAGGGAATTAGAGGCCCCCACAAAGGTGAGGGGATGAGCGCGCGGACCAAGTTCATCTTCCAAGTAATCATCGGCCTGGGCACAGCCTGGATCCTCAAATTTCTGCTCGGAGTGCCGGACATGTTTGTGCCCGGCATCAAGGGATTCTTTGAGCTGGGCTGGTGGTACGTGCCGATGGCGGCATTTATTATCGTCAGCATGTCGAACGCTGTGAACTTCACTGATGGCCTGGATGGTCTTGCAGGCCTGATCGCCGCGACGGCGTTCGCTGCCTACGGGATGATCGCCTTGAACCAAAACCAGGTTTATCTGGCGCGGTATTGCTTCACGTTGGTCGGCGCGCTTTTCGGGTTCTTGTGGTTCAACGTCCATCCCGCTGAGCTTATCATGGGGGACACCGGTTCGCTCGCGCTAGGTGCCACGTTGGCCGTCGTGGCCCTCATGACCAGTCAATGGATCATCCTGCCCGTGATCGCAATCATCCCGTTTAGCGAGATCTTGAGCGTCGTCATCCAAATCCTGTACTTTAAGACCACGCGAGGCAAACGCTTCTTCAAGATGGCGCCCCTGCACCTGCACTTTGAATTGCTGGGGTGGAGCGAGACTCAGGTGGTTCAGAGATTCTGGTTGATCGGCCTGCTGGTAGCGATGGTGGGCGTTGGGTTGGCATTGGTATAGACGTGAACAACTGGGATGGCAAGCACGTTCTTATCCTGGGAGCCGCCCGTCAAGGCGTCGCCCTAGCACGCTGGCTGACGCGGCACGGGGCGGCCGTCACACTCAGCGACTTGCGCACTGAAGCCGAATTATCGGGCGCCCGACAGACGCTGAGTGGTCATGCGGTCCGATGGTCGCTGGGGGGTCATCCACTCGAGCTTCTCGATCAAACAGATCTGCTCTGCCTGTCCGGCGGCGTTCCGGTGCGGGTCCCCATCGTCCAGGAGGCCGTTCGGCGCGGAATACCAGTCTCCAACGACACGCAGATTTTCTTGGAGACAGTCCCATGCAGGACGGTAGGAATCACCGGCTCCGCTGGCAAAACCACGACGACCGCGCTCGTCGGAGCAATGGCAGAGCGGGCCTTCTCCCGGGCAGGCGTGGCGCGGGGCGATTCCGGATCGGACGCCAGCACGGGCCGTTCTGTCTACGTCGGTGGCAACATTGGCGATCCGCTGATCAACCATGTGGATGAGATGACAGCCGACGACCTGGCAATCCTTGAGATTTCCTCCTTTCAGTTGGAGCTAATGAGCCTTTCCCCCAATGTGGCGGCGATACTGAACGTGACTCCGAATCACCTGGACCGGCACACTTCGATGCAGGAATACGCGGCTGCCAAAGCGCGTCTCCTAGATTTCCAGCGCACTCAGGATGCTGCCGTCTTGGGCAGGGACGACCCCGGCGCCTGGAACCTGCGCTCGAACGTAAAGGGCAGGCTGCATTCCTTTGGCCTGACGAGGCTGGAAGAACACGTGGATGGCGCGTATTACGACGACGGCATCCTGTATCTTCACGACAAAGGCGTGGACATTCCGCTGGTGCGACGCGATCAGATCCAGCTGCGGGGAAAGCATAACCTACTGAACGTGTTGGCAGCTTTTGCAATTGGACACGCGGCGGGGCTCTCTCTTGATTCGATGTTTACCGCGGCAGAAGAGTTCCGAGGCGTGCCGCACAGGTTGGAATTCGTGCGCGAACTCGGCGGCGTGAAATGGTATGACGATTCCATCGCCACCGCGCCCGAGCGGACCATGGCTGCCATCCGTTCCTTCGAGGAACCCATCGTCCTGCTGTTGGGCGGACGCGACAAGAACCTGCCGTGGGAGGAGCTTGCCCGCCTCGTCCACCAGCGCGTGGATCACGTAGTGATATTTGGAGAGGCATCAGCAAAGATCAAGAAGGCTTTAGAGGCGGGGCAGACGTCACGCGAGAAGCCGCACAGCGTTGATGTGTTCGGGCATTTGCGTGAGGCAGTCCACAAAGCACAGGAAATCGCGGAGCCGGGCGACGTGGTGCTGCTCTCGCCGGGCGGTACCAGCTACGACGAGTTCAAAGATTTCGAAGAGCGAGGAGCGCAGTTTCGATTATGGGTGCAGGGACTATCTTAGGCGCAGGGCAAGTGGCGGGCACAGGAGCGGCGAGCAAACGGAGCCGCGGCTTTGACCTGCCATTGCTCGCCACTGTCACGCTGCTCGTGATCTTCGGGCTGATCATGATGTACTCGGCATCATGGGATTATTCGTTGCTACAGTACGGCGCCGCGATGTACATGTTCGAGCGCCAGCTAATGTGGCTGGGACTTGGACTCGTCATCGCGTGTGCGCTTGCCATTTTTGATTACCATCACTGGCGGAAGCTGATCGTGCCTGCCATGGGCCTCACGGTCCTCCTTCTGGTGGCCGTCCTCTTCATGAATGAAATGCGGCTCGGCGCCAAGCGATCCTTGTATCAAGGCTCCTACCAGCCATCCGAAATGGCAAAGCTGATTACCATCACGTACTTGTCCGTCTGGCTCTACGCCAAGCGGCAGTTGCTGCACGATGTATCACTGGGGCTCATTCCTTTGGGTGTAATCCTGGGCCTTGTGGGCGGTCTGATTTACCTGCAGCCTGATCTAAGTGCTGCGGCAACCGTATTGATGATGGGCGGTCTGCTGTTCTTTCTGGCCGGGGGTGCGCTGAAGCAGATCGGGTTGCTGCTGGTCATTGCCGTGATTGCGGCCTATGTCGTGGTGCAGATCAGCCCGACAGGTCATTCGCGAGTAGCCGAATTCATCGCGGGGCTGAAAGATCCCACGCAAGCTTCGTATCATGTCCAACGCGGCTACGAGGCGATCGTCAACGGTGGCTGGTTCGGCGTAGGAATCGGCCGCGCACAATCCAAGCTCACCGGCTTGCCGGTGCCGCCCACGGACAGCATCTTTGCGGTACTCGTGGAGGAATTGGGCATTCTGGGAGCCGTGTGGTTGATCGGGCTGTACGTTGCCCTCGTGTGGCGCGGCCTGGTGATTGCACGCCGGGCTCCTGATATGCTCGGCACCCTGCTTGCGACCGGCCTTGTGATGTGGATAGGGTTGGAGGCGGCCATCAACATGATGGTGATCGTAGGGCTGCTGCCGTTCGCGGGCAACGCGCTGCCTTTCATTAGTGCAGGAGGCTCAAACCTAGTCTCGTGTCTCGCGGCAATCGGGATGCTCTTGAATATTTCGCGTCAGCGGGGCGAGATCACGGACGAAGAAGAATGGAGACCCTACAGTGCGACTGTTAATCTGCGCCGGGGGAACAGGCGGCGGCTCGTACCCCGCCCTCGCCGTTCTGCAGGCGTTGAACGCTAGGCATGAGGATGTCCAGACGCTCTGGGTCGGCAGTCAAGGCGGCATGGAGGCTGACCTCGTGAACCGCGAGGGCATTGCATACGCCAGCATCCCTGCTGCAGGCCTGCACGGCGTGGGTCTGCGAGCGCTGCCGAGAAATGTCTACCAGCTATGGCGCGGCTTCAACGCGGCGCGCCAGATCGTGCACGACTTCAGACCTGACGTGCTGTTCTTCACCGGCGGATACCTGGGCGGCCCAGTCGCTCTTGCAGGCCGAGCCGTCCCCACGCTGCTCTACGTGCCAGATATCGAGCCGGGGATCGCGCTCAAAGGACTAAGCCACTTCGCGGACCGCATCACGGTCAATATTGCGGAATCGCAGAAGTACTTTGCACAGAAGGTCATCGTAACGGGCTATCCCGTACGCGAGGAACTTGCCACGTGGACCAAACAAAATGGGCTCGCGGCACTCCAACTCAACGAGGACCTTCCCGTGCTGCTCGTCGTTGGCGGCAGCAAGGGGGCACGCTCCATCAACCAGGCGCTGGTGCATCACCTTCCAACTCTATTGGAGCTGACACAGGTGGTCCACGTTACCGGCCAGTTGGATTGGGCGAAGGCGGAGGCCGCGGCCGCCCAACTTGCGGCGGGCCCGCGGGCGCGCTACCGGCCATTCGCTTACCTACACGAAAGCATGGGTGCAGCTCTGGCAGCCGCAGACTTGGTGCTGGCGCGCGCAGGGGCATCGGCGTTGGGCGAATTCCCGTTCTTTGGTCTGCCGGCAATTCTGGCACCTTATCCTCATGCCTGGCGATACCAAAGGGTCAATGCCGAATATCTTGCCCAACACAATGCCGCGATCATCGTGCAGGACGGGGCATTGGACCGCGAGCTTCCGAGACTGGTGAAGGATCTGCTCCAGAATAGGGCCAAACGCAGGGCAATGCAAACGGCAATGCGATCGCTGGCGCGGCCACACGCAGCGCAGGCAATCGCCGGGGAGCTGCTTGCGTTGGGAGGTGACCGCCTATGATGAGCCTAGTCTATGTCCTGTGGATGTTCATAGTCCTGTTCGCGGTCATCGGAATGCTGCGCGGGTGGGTCAAGGAGCTCTTGGTGGCCTTCAGCGTGATCGTCGCGCTGGCACTAAATCACCTCCTGCGGAAATACGTGCCGATGGTGCAGCAGCTCCCAGAAAACAGTACATCATTGTTCTGGGTGGTGTCGCTCATTCTAATCGCGTTGGTGTTCTTCGGCTATCAAACTGTGACGCTGATCCCACACCTGCAGTCGAAGGCAACGCGGGAGCGCCTGCAAGACGCGCTCTTCGGGATCATCGTGGGTGCGGCCAACGGATATCTCGTTTTCGGGGCGCTCCTGTTCTACCTTGCGCAGACCAGCTACAAGGCGTTCCCTGACATCGTGCTGCCGCCGGACGGACCGATGGCGGCAAACCTTCAGGCCCTTATGGCCTACATGCCCCCCCACTTGTTGGGGGAGCCTGCGATCTACTTCGCTGTGATCATCTGCTTCATCTTCGTGATTGTGGTTTTCATATGAATTCAAAAGGCGCTGGCGGACGCACTCACGTCCACTTCATCGGCATTGGCGGGAGCGGGCTATCTGCCATCGCGCGTCTGCTCAAAGAGAGCGGGTATATGGTGACTGGCTCGGACCGCGTGCTGAGCCCGTTTGCCGTTGACCTGCAAACCGCCGGCGTCACTGTCCACACGGGTCACGATTCGCGCAATGTCCGGGGAGCCGACTGGATAGTTCGTTCCTCAGCGGTGCCGGATGACAATCTTGAGGTTCAGGCGGCACGGGCGGCAGGGATCCCCGTCTACAGGCGGGCAGATTTCCTCGGCAAATTGATGGAAAACAAGCTCGGCATCGCGGTCGCAGGCACACATGGAAAAACGACTACGACTGCCATGATTGCATATGTGCTTTCGGAGATGGGTTGCGATCCAAGCTTCATCGTGGGCAGCACGCTTAGCAATTACGGAGTCAATGCGCGAGCAGGGAAAGGTCAGGCGTTCGTGATCGAGGCCGACGAATACGATCGGATGTTCCTCGGCCTGCGGCCCCGGATTGAAGTGATCACCAACTTGGAACATGACCATCCGGACTGCTACCCGGAATTTCAGGACATGGTGACAGCCTTTGAATCCTTTGTATCCTTGCTACCGCACAATGGCACGCTGATCGCCTGCATGGATGACCCGGGCGCGGCGTCCCTGCTCGCCAAGGCCCTGCGCCTGGGCAGGCAGGTGGTCGGATACGGCCTCCAGAACCCGGCAACGATCAAAGCCCCGCGCTGGATGGAAGCGCGGAATACCAGGCTGAACGCCCGGGGCGGATTTGACTTCGAGGTGGCCACCAATGCGCCGGTGGCACCGGCGGTCATAGGCTTGCAAGTACCTGGTGAGCACAACATCCGCAATGCTCTGGCGACGCTCTCTGTTGCCGCCGTTCTGGATCTGTCGAGTGAGGCGGCGGCGCATGCTCTCGGAAAATTCACAGGAACCGGCCGCCGGTTCGAGATCAAGGGTGAGCGCAAGGGCGTGGTCGTAATCGATGATTACGCACATCATCCCACGGAGATCAAAGCCACCCTCGCTGCTGCGAAGCTGCGCTACAGAGGGCACCGGATCTGGGCGGTCTGGCAACCACATACGTATTCACGTACCAGACTGCTCTTCAGCGAGTTCGCCAGCTCCTTTGCGGACGCAGATGAGACTATCGTGACCGAGATCTACGGGTCTCGCGAACCGCGACAGGACTTTTCTTCGCGCCAAATCGTAGCGGCGATGCCCCAAGCCTCGAAGCACTTTATTGCTACGCTTCAAGAAACGACGACCTACCTGCTGGAGCATCTCCGTCCAAACGACATCGTACTGGTGCTATCTGCCGGTGACGCTGACCAGATCACAACCGAGGTCCTGGCAGGACTTGGGAAATGAGGTGAAGGATGGCTGACAAGAATATACAGACTTATCAGTGCGTGTCCTTGACACCGTGGCTCAAAACCTGCGTGAGCGTGCCCCCTGGAGATTATGCAGAGGGCGGGAGTGCACGACACCACCAAAGGAGCACGGGCAATTGCGTTATCAAGCAGCTGGTGGTCAGTTGAAGGACGAGGCCTCGCGAACCACGTACTCCCGCAATTCATCGAGCTCTTGATTGTTGACATGGAATCGTAGCCCGAAGTTGCCAACACCATCGGATCGAGGACTGGAAATAGGAATTGTTGGATCAAGAACGGAAGATGCTCACGACCATGATGACCGCTGACCTGACTATTGATCTGCTTCGAGAGAAATTCGGCAACGAGGTTGGCGAGAACGTACCTCTGGCACGCTATACAACTGCGCGCATCGGTGGTCCAGCCGATTTCCTTATCACGGCCCACAGCGCAGACGAACTAGCAACCATCGTGCCAAACCTGTGGGAATTGGGCACGGACTGCTTCATCCTCGGCGGCGGCTCCAATGTGTTGGTCGGCGACAAGGGCGTGCGAGGCGTGACTATCCTTAACCGCGCCAAGGCAGTTCGCTTTGCTGATGGCAGTCACCGGTCGGTCGTGGCCGAGTCAGGTGTGGTCTTCAGCAATCTCGCCAACCGATGCGCTTTGAGGGGGTGGGCAGGTCTGGAATGGGCGGGGACGATCCCCGGCACAATCGGCGGAGCGGTGTACGGTAATGCCGGCGCATTTGGTGGAGATATGGCTGGCAGTCTCATCTCGGCGGAATTGGTGACGCCATCGGGAAGGGAACTCTGGTCGGTGGAGAAACTAGGCTATGGCTATCGGACGAGCGCGCTGAAGAGGCGCACCATGCCGGCTGTGGTTCTATCCGCGGAACTGCGCCTCGGCATGAGTACTCGAGGCGAGGCGAAGGCGAGGATGGCAGAGTTCGGCGCGCGCCGGAAGGCCACGCAGCCTCCAGGTGCCTCCATGGGATCGATGTTCAAGAACCCCCAAGGCGACGCTGCAGGCAGGTTGATCGAGGCAGCGGGGCTGAAGGGCAGGCGCATTGGCAACGCGGAGATCAGTCCGATCCACGCCAATTTCTTCATTTGTCATGGCGCAACCCGCGCCTCAGATGTTCGGGAGCTGATCGAGCTGGCACAAAGGACTGTGCGGAACGAGACGGGCGTGGACCTGGAACTGGAGATCGAAATGGTGGGTCAGTTCTGACCACTGGAAGATCGAGCAGGAAACCAAGCAAATGCAGAGTCCGATCAGGACTTTCACGGTAAGTGGTCTTAGAGGAAACCGGCTTGCTGAAGATTGAGCGTGACATGAGTGCAAAAAAGAAACTGCAAATCGCATTGATCTTTGGAGGACGTTCGGGCGAGCACGAGGTATCGCTGATGTCAGCGCGCTCTGTGCTCTCCGTGCTGGAACCCGCAAAATACGAGGTTACGCAGATAGGCATTACGCCTGCCGGACAATGGCTTGCCGGCGAAGACGTCATTGGTAAGTTCGAAAGCGGAAAGACAGCAGGATTGCAGCGGGTGATCGTCGCGCCCGATCCGTCGGAAACGAGCTTGTACGTGCTTCGGGACAAAATGCTGGAGAAGCTGTGTGACGTCGACGTGTATTTTCCTCTGCTGCACGGAACGTTTGGCGAAGATGGAACAATCCAGGGGTTGTTCGAGATGGCGAACGCGGCCTATGTCGGCGCGGGTGTGCTCGGCTCCTCGCTTGGCATGGATAAGGCCGTCTTCAAGGACGTGATGCGAGCAAATCACATTCCGTCGGTGGATTCGATGATCGTGCTACGAACGGAGATCGAGCAAAACGCGCAGGCGGTTATGGACCGGGCTGAGAAAATGAGCCCGTTTCCGGTTTTCACGAAGCCGGCCAATCTGGGCTCGTCGGTGGGCGTAACGAAATGCCAGACTCGCAGCGATTTGATGGAAGGGCTGATGGAGGCCTCACTGTACGATCGTCGCGTGCTGATCGAACACGGCGTGGCCAGACCGCGGGAGCTCGAGGTGAGCGTTCTGGGCAACGGTGATCCACGCGCCTCGGTGCCGGGTGAAGTCCTGCCAAGCCGCGAGTTCTACTCGTACGAGTCGAAGTACGTGGATGGCACCTCACGTCTGTTAATTCCCGCTCCCCTGCCGCCGGAAAAGGCCGCCCGGATACAGGACCTCGCGATCCGAGCCTACAAGGCCATCGACGCGGCTGGAATGGCACGCGTGGATTTTCTGCTCGACACCGAATCCGGCGAGCTGTATCTGAACGAGCTCAATACTATTCCGGGTTTCACGAAGATAAGCATGTATCCAAAACTCTGGGAAGCAAGCGGTATGCCGTACCCCGAACTGGTGGACCGCCTCATAGAACTCGCCATGCAGCGCAAGGCGGAGCGGGACCGTACCAGCCACTCGTATAGGAGCCGGACATGAGCAGGTCAATAGAATTGAGCCGAGCCGAACTGGTCCGGAAACGCCGGCACGAGCACGCCCAAGACCGAATCAGCGGATCATCCGCGCGTGCCATCCGTCCTTCTCTGCCCATCACAGTTCGTGGTGGCCCTCCACCTACCCTTCCTGCCTCGCCTCGCCGCAAGGCATCGACGGCCCCAAATCGGCGTTTTCATACTGCATTGTCGATGCCGGGGGTCGAGGTACACATGCCGGCAATCCGATTCAGCGGACCGGCCGTGAAATGGCGGCTCTTATCCTTTTCCCTGGCTTCGCTGCTGGGAGCCGCGCTGTACAGCGCATGGACCTCACCAGCGTTTGAGGCTGCCGTGCCTCAGGTAAGCGGAAACCACTACGTCAGCAGCGACGAAATTGATGCCGTGCTGAACATAAGAGGCATGCCACTGTTCATACTGCTCCCGGCTGATCTTGAGTTCCGCCTGCGGATGAATTTTCCCGAGCTGGCCTCCGCGAAGGTGAATCTCGTTCCCCCGAACCGGGTCATCGTAGAGGTCTCCGAAAGAAAGCCGGTCGTCGAGTGGCAACAAGGAGGCGAGTACACGTGGATCGACGCGAACGGCGTGGCTTTCCGGCCACGGGGAGCAGCAGAAGGTCTGATTACGGTGTCGGCGCTCGCACCTCCGGATTCCGCCGGCACAGCCGCCAATCAGGTCTCAGGGACCAACCCGATCACTCCGAGCCTCTTCATCGGGCCCGACGTGGTCTCAGCAATCACGACCCTGGCCTCCCGTGTGCCGCAGGGGTCGTCAATGGTGTACGACCCTCACTACGGGCTGGGGTGGGCCGATGGCCGCGGCAGGCAGGTCTACTTTGGAAGTGACGCGAGTCAAATGGCCCTCAAACTTGAGGTGTATCAATCCCTAGTAAACACGTTGGCTCAGAAGAGCATCGACCCGGCTTTCATCAGCGTCCAGTACGCGAACGCGCCGTACTACAGGACAAGTCAATAAGATGGAAGAGATTGTAGTCGGCATCGACGTAGGCACAACCAAAGTCTGCACGCTGGTCGGACGGCTGGAGGCCGAAAAATCCGTGCGGATCATTGGCGTGGGCATCGAGCCGTCAGACGGAATCCGCAAGGGCGTGATCGTCGATCTGGCGAGTGCAACGCAAGCCATCACGCGGTCCGTCGAGAAAGCGGAGCAGACTTCAGGATTGGAAATCACTGCGGCTCTGGTGAGCCTCGCTGGCGGCCACGTGTCCTCGATCAACAGCCGGGGCGCCGTGGCTGTGCCGGGCGGGATAGTCGACAGCACAGTCGTGGCTCGGGCGCTGGAGCAGGCACGGGCCATCGCCATCCCGCATGATCGCGAGGTCGTACACATCATCCAACGGGGCTTCAGTGTGGACGGGCAGTCGGGCATCCGGTCGCCCATTGGGATGCATGGATACCGTCTGGAAGCCGAGACTCACATCATCACTGCAGCTGGAGCGACGGTCGACAACCTACGTCAGTGCGTCAGCGCCGCGAATGTGGATATCCAAGGCTTCGTATTGAACCCGCTGGCGTCAGCTGAGGTCGTGCTAACCGAACAGGAAAGGCAAATCGGTGTGGCCGTGTGTGATATCGGCGGCGGCACCACGGACCTAGCGATCTACGTGGATGGCGACGTCTGGCATACGATGGTCCTCGCCGTGGGAGGCAACCACCTTACGCAGGACATCGCTCATGGACTTCGTCTGCCGCTGGCACAGGCGGAAGAGATGAAGAAGCAGCAGGGGCATGCGGTGCGGTCAGAAGTAGGGGCAGAGGAGTTCTTCAACATCCGTCCCTATGGCGAGGAACTGCCTGTGCGCATAAATCGCCAGGATCTGGCCCACATCATCGAAGAACGAACCGAAGAGATATTCGGATTGATCTTGCAGGAGATCAAGCGTTCAGGCTACGACGGCCTGCTGCCCGCCGGAATGGTGCTGACGGGCGGGACCAGCGCGCTACCAGGAATCCGGCGCTCGGCGAGCACGGTATTGGGCATGCCGGTGCGGACGGCGCAACCGGAGAACCTAGTGGGTCTGGTGGATCGGCTGAACTCGCCTGCGTACTCAACCAGCGTGGGGCTGCTCAAGTGGTCTATGACGATGCATGACCAGGAGCCCGTCTCCCATGAGAGGCGCCGGATCGGGCGCGGAAAGGAAGAGAAAGGCTTGGACTTAGTAGACGGCGTCAGGAATATCCTAAGAAGACTGCTACCTTAGTAGGCATTAAAAGCGGTCATTTCTACTGTGATGCGTGGGAGAGCATGATGCTAGAATGGCATCATGTTCTCCAGGACAGCAACACAACCGGTGAACTCTACAACTTCATGGAGGAACAGATGGACGCGATCAGAAAGCACCAACCGGTAGAAACCTTCGCCCGCATTAAAGTGGTTGGCGTGGGCGGGGGAGGCCAGAACGCGGTCAACCGCATGATCGACGAGGGCATCCAAGGCGTTGAATTCATCGCTACCAACACGGATGCCCAAGCCTTGAGCCTCTCCAAGGCACCGACCCGCGTGCGCCTTGGCGAAAAGCTTACGCGCGGATTGGGCGCGGGCGGCGATCCGGAAGTCGGACGCAAGGCCGCGGAAGAGTCGTCGGACGAACTCTATAGCGTGCTGAAAGGTGCGGATATGGTTTTCGTGACGGCGGGGATGGGGGGCGGAACGGGCACGGGTGCAGCACCCGTGGTCTCGCAAGTCTCAAAGGAGTGCGGCGCGCTGACCATCGGAGTGGTGACACGTCCATTCACGTTTGAGGGCGGGCGGCGCTCGCAAGCGGCGGATGCGGGTGTCGGCAAGATGAAGGAGCACGCACACACACTGATATCCATTCCGAACGACCGGCTGTTGCAAATCGCCGACAAGAGGTCCAGCTTGGAAGATGCGTTCCGGCTGGCGGATGACGTTCTGCGGCAGGGCATCCAGGGAATCTCCGAGCTTATCACGGTGCCCGGGCTAATCAACCTGGACTTCGCGGACGTGCGCACCATCATGTCCGAGGGCGGCGCGGCGCTGATGGCCGTGGGCCGGGGTTCGGGGGAAGACCGGGCGAAGACCGCTGCGGAGCAGGCCATCTCCAGCCAACTGCTCGATATCACGATTGACGGGGCACGGGGTGTTCTGTTCAACGTGACCGGTGGATCGAACCTGACGCTGTTTGAGGTTAATCAGGCAGCCGCGATCATCCGCGAGACCGCGCATCCAGACGTGAACATGATCTTTGGCGCCGTAATCGATCCTGAGATGGGCGACGAACTGCGCGTGACGGTCATTGCCACGGGGTTCGAACGGAGCGGCGTACCGCGACGCGCCCTGGAACGCCTGACGACACGCAGTGATCGGGCAGCAAGTCATTCGACAGGCTTCCCGGCCTCGCAGTCATTCCTGCGACCGAGCGAGTCGGTGAGCGTGGGTGCGGAAGTGAAGCCGGCGGCAGAATCCAGGTCCGCGGCTGCGGCGCCCATATACAGCAGTGAGGATCTTGACATCCCGACGTTCCTACGCAACAGGAGATGACCGGGAAGACAATGGTCGCGGACATTAGTGGTTAGTGGAGAGTAGCTAGTGCCCGGAAGCTAGCCGCCAGCGGCGGCAACCGGTTGGTCGGCCGCGAGCAGTAAGCGTTCCTCC